>NZ_JBEOVY010000111.1:0-20549 GCF_040295745.1 Saccharopolyspora sp. NPDC002686 | reverse complement strand
GGAGTCCGGAACCACCGCTGCACGGCATTCGCCGAGCTCGCTGAGGTGCGCCTGCTTCGCCTCAACACCTGCTCCCGCGCGCCCTGCCAGCCGAAGACGAAGCTGCCCGAGGTGCACGCCCAGATCACCGACTGCACGCCGCAGTCCAGCAGCTCGCGGGCCCCTTCGGCGAGCACCTCCTCCGAGCCGATGTCCAGCAGCGCGTCCACCCGGTGGGCGTCCTCGCGCATGAGGGTGTGCACCAGCGGGAGGCGGACGTCGTCGCCGAGCAGGCGTTCGAGGGTGGGGTAGTCGTCTTCGGCGCTGTAGCCGGGGTAGAGAATTCCTGCGGTGTGCGGCACCGGGTGCTCCATCCTTCGTCGACGTCGGATTGCCACCGCCGCGAACCTTCAGGCGACCGGTCGATTGTTGACAATGTTACCGCACGGTTCGCCGCGGACATGTGGTCGTGATTCGATCTTTACGCGGCAGGCACGTCCACTGCCTGCATCAACCGCTGCTCGGGCGCCACCGCCTGCAGGCCCATCGCGCGGAGCGCGGCCCAGACGGTGACCTGGTTCGCGGTCAGCACCGGCTTGCCCAGCTCCTGCTCGAGCGGGCCGATGATGTCGTAGGTGGGCAGGTTGGTGCAGCTGATGAACATCGCCTCGGCTTCGGGCCGGTCGGCCGAGCGCACGATCTCCACCACCTGCCGGTAGTCGACCTTCCAGATCTGGCCGAGCAGGCCCAGCCCCATGCTCGCCACCACCTCGATGCCGTACTCGTCGAGGAAGTCGCCCAGCCGGTCGGTCACGGCGGCCACGTAGGGCGTGGCCACCGCGATCCGACCGATGCCCAGCAGCTGCAGGGCCTGCACCAGCGCACCCGAGGCGGTCACCGCGGCCGGAGCGCCGGCCTGCTGCATCACCTCGACCAGCGTGCGCTCACCGGTGGCGCCGTTGACGAAGCTGCCCGAGGTGCAGGCGTAGGCCACCACTTCCGGCTCCGGGGTCAGCAGGTCGCGGGTCGCACCGTGCACCGCTGCCTCGTCCGAGACCAGGTTGGCCTGCTCGACGGTCACCGGCACCGGCACGAACGCGGTGCGCGTCAGGTACAGCGACACCTCCGCTGGGGTCCACCGCCACAGCTCGCGGTCCAGCGCCAGGTCGAACGGAGCGATCACCCCCACGCCGCGCTGCGGCGGCGGACCGGGCACCGACCCGAGGAAGTCAGGCGGCATATCGGCGCTCCCGTCAACCCTCGTAGCGGTCGTAGCGAAGGGTCTCGCCGATGCTGCCCGAGCGCCAGACGTCGTTGCACGCCTCGGCCATCCGGTCCAGCCCCTCGACGATGGTGGCGTAGACGTTGCCCGGCACCCAGCCGACATCGCCGTTGAGCAGAAGGTTGTTGCGCCCGTAGAAGATCGCCAGGTCGATCACGCCCGGCAGCTCGTGGATGTTCTTCTCCTCCTTGAACGCGCGGTCGAGCATGCCGCCGGGGAAGGAGAAGTAGACGACGTCGCCGGGGATCGGGGTGACCGTGGGGTTCTCCTGACCGGGCTCGTCAGCGGCGAACCGCGGCACCATCGTGTAGATCTCGTTGCGCGCGTACTTGGCGTGGTGCACCGGCCCGACCTGCGGGAGCGCTTGCCACACCGCTTCGCAGGTCCGGGGCGCGTCCTTGTCCAGCAGTTCGGCCACGCAGGACACGCCGCGCTTTTCCAGCGTGATGGACAGGTACCTGGGCATAGGGATCTTCCGTTCGCAAGGAGTGGGGACTTTTGACTCATCTCCTCCGGCCCCACCTCCCCCGGTGACCGGGTCGGGTGGAATCACCTCGTCCGCCGAGGATTACCCGTGGATTGTTGACAATCCTACGAGCGCTTCCTAGCGTGTCAATGCCTCCAGCCGTGTGTGTTTTCCCAGGCTGGGGCGGGAAATTCCGAGTTGACGCGCCACGCCCGCACCGCGTCGCAACCGGCGACCGGCCCCGACGAGCCATAAGGTCGGCACATGATCAACCGCACCCCCACCGTCGTGGCCCTGCACGGCGGAACTCCACCCGCCGAGCTCGAGCGCATCAGCACCTGCGCCGAACTCCGCTACGCCGAAGCCGAGGAGCTGCCCACCGCCGTGGTCGGCGCGGACGTGCTGTTCGTCTGGGACTTCCGCTCCGGGGCGATCCCCGAGGCCTGGCCGCACGCCGATGCGCTGCGCTGGATCCACTCCTCCAGCGCCGGGGTGGACCGCCTGCTGTTCCCCGAACTGCGCGACTCCGACGTCGTGCTGACCAACTCCCGCGGCGTCTTCGACCGCCCCATGGCCGAGTACGTGCTGGGCACCGTGCTGACCTTCGCCAAGGACATGCACACCACGCTGCGCCTGCAGGACCGAAAGCAGTGGCAGCACCGCGTCACCGAACGCATCGCGGGCAAGAGCGCGCTGGTGGTGGGCACCGGACCGATCGGGCGAGCCATCGCCCGCCAGCTCACCGCGGCGGGCATGCGCGTCTCCGGCGCCGGACGGATCGGCCGCTCCGGCGACCCGGACTTCGGCGACGTGCACGCCTCCAGCGATCTGCCGCACGTCATCGGCGCTTTCGACTACATCGTGCTGGCCGCACCGCTGACCGAGCAGACCAAGGGACTGGTCGACGCCGAAGCCCTCGCCCACTGCCGCCCCAGCGCGCGGCTGATCAACGTCGCCCGCGGGGAACTCGTCGTGGAGAGCGACCTCGTCGCCGCCCTGCAGACCGGGCAGCTCGCCGGCGCCGCGCTCGACGTCTTCGAAGCCGAACCGCTGCCGGAGAGCTCGCCGCTGTGGGAGATGCCCAACGTGCTCATCTCCCCGCACATGTCCGGCGACACCGTCGGCTGGGTCGACGAGCTCGTCGACCTGTTCATCACCAACGTGCGCGCCTACACCGAAGGGGCGCAGCTGAGCAACGTCGTGGACAAGCAGCGGGGATACATCAGCGGAACGGAGAACTGAATTGGCCGACACCCAGCCCGCCGACCTCACGGCTCCCGAACTGCTCGCCGCCTACGCCAGCGGCCAGCTGTCCCCGGTGGAAGCCACCGAGGCCGTCCTGCACCGCATCACCGAGGCCGATCCCGCCGTCAACGCCTACTGCCTGGTCGACCGCGACCGGGCGCTGCAGCAGGCCCTCGCCTCCGAACAGCGCTGGCAGCGCGGTGAACCCGCGGGGCGGCTGGACGGGGTGCCCACCTCGATCAAGGACATCTTCCTCACCGAGGGCTGGCCGACGCTGCGCGGCTCCCGCACCATCGACCCCGACCAGCAGTGGAACGTCGACGCACCGACCGTGGCCCGGCTGCGCGAGCACAACGCCGTGTTCGTCGGCAAGACCACGACCCCGGAACTGGCGTGGAAGGGCGTCACCGACAGCCCGCTGGCCGGCATCACCCGCAACCCGTGGAACCCCGCGCTCACCGCCGGCGGCTCCAGCGGCGGTGCCGCAGCCGCCGTCGCGCTGGGCATGGCGCCGCTGGCCATCGGCACCGACGGCGGCGGATCCGTGCGCATCCCCGCGTCGTTCTGCGGGATCGTCGCGCTCAAGGCCACCTACGGCCGCATCCCCCACTACCCCGCCAGTCCCTACGGAACCCTCGCGCACGCCGGGCCGATGACCACCACCGTCACCGAGACCGCGCTGATGCTCGACGTGCTCTCCGAGCCCGACGTCCGCGACTGGTCCGCGCTGGAACCGCCCGCCGCGTCCTTCGTGGACGGTCTGGACTCCGGCGTGCGCGGGATGCGCATCGCGGTGAGCCTCGACCTGGGTTTCGGCACCGAGGTGCACCCGGAGATCGCCCGGGCCGTCACCGAGGCCGCGCGGACCTTCGAAGAGCTCGGTGCCGTGGTGGAGCAGGCCGACCCGGGGATCACCGATCCGGTGGACGACTTCCACGTCCTGTGGTTCGCCGGCGCCGCCAAGTCGGTCGAGCACCTCAGCGCCGAGCAACGCGAACTGCTCGACCCGGGTCTGCACGAGATCTGCCAGCAGGGGCTGACCTACTCGGCCCAGGACTACCTGGAGGCCACCAACACGCGCATGCTGCTCGGGCAGCGCATGGGCGCCTTCCACCAGACCTACGACCTGCTGCTGACGCCGACCGTGCCGATCCCCCCGTTCGAAGCGGGCTGCGAGGTGCCGCCCGGTTCCACCGAATCTCGTTGGACGAGCTGGACACCGTTCACCTACCCGTTCAACATGACCCAGCAGCCCGCCGTGAGCATCCCTTGTGGACGGACCGGTGACGGGTTGCCGATCGGGCTGCAGATCGTGGGTCCGCGCCACGCCGACGCGACCATCCTGCGCGCTGCGCGTGCGTTCGAGCAGGCCCGCCCCTGGCAGCGCCCCACTCCTCCGTGAAGCAGCACCGAGCACGTTGAAGGGCGCCTTCGACTTCGAAGGCGCCCTTCGCTCATGCGAGGGTCAGCGTCGTGACGACGCCGAGGGCCGTCACCAGCAGCGTCGAACAGGCACCGAGGACGAAGGCCTTGGGCCCGTTGCGCAGCAACGCCTTGATGCGGACGCCGAACCCGAGCGCGAACAGCGCACCGGTCAGCAGCACCGTCGTCAGCTGCTTGGCCCCGTCGAGCACCGCCTCCGGCAGCACACCCGTGGTTCGCACCGCCACCGCGACCAGGAATCCGAGCACGAACAGCGGCATGATCGGCGGACGCTTGCCGCCACCGACGTGGCGCCGCCGCTCCAGCAGGCTGACCAGCGCCACCATCGGCGCCAGCAGCACCACCCGGCTGAGCTTGACCACCACCGCGATCGCCACCGCCGCCGCGCCCACCGGCGAAGCCGCCGCGACCACCTGCGCCACCTCGTGCACGCTGCCACCGGCAATCCGCCCGACCTGCTCGGCCGAGAGCCCCCAGGCCTCGAACAGCACCGGAAGCCCGAGCATCGAGATCGTCCCGAACACCGTCACCATCGCCACGCTGGTGGCCACGTCCTCGTCATCGCGCTCGACCACGCTCTCCATCGCCGCCACCGCCGACGCCCCGCAGATCGAGAACCCGGTCGCCACCAGCATCGACAGGCCCCGCGAGATCCCCAGCAGCCGGCCGAGCAGCAACGTGCCCGCGAAGGTCAACGCCACGATCAGCAGCACCGACACCACGGTGCCCGCGCCCAGCCCGAGCACCTGCGTCACCGACAACTGCAATCCCAGCAGCACCACTCCGCTGCGCAGCAGCTTCTTGGTCGACCAGGCGACTCCGGCACGCGCCGACGCCGGGAACCCCGGCACATTGCCCGCCACGATGCCCAGCACCACCGCCACCGTCAGCGCGCTGACCGCCGGGAGCAAGCCCGCGATCACCATCGACACCACGATCGCCACGGCCGTCACGACGAGTCCAGGCCACAACGCCACCAGACCTGCTCGCGCAGGGTTCAACGTCTTCGTCACGACTGCAAGGTTCGCTGTCCGCAGCGCCGCGCAGTAGCCGTGATCTGCACAGGACGTCATAACCAGATGGAATGCCCAACCCGCAGGGGAACGGCACCCGGCTCCCAAACACCCGTGCCAGTACCTACCCTGAAGGAATGACCCCGCCCGATCCCGAATCGCTGCGACTGCTCGTGCTGGTCGGCGACCTCGGCAGCATCGGCGCCGCCGCGGCCGAGCTGCAGGTCAGCCAACCCTCGGCCAGCAAGCGGCTGAGCCGCCTCGAACGCCAACTCGGCCTACCGCTGGTGCAGCGCACCCGCCAGGGCTGCACGCTCACCGCCGCCGGGGTCATGGTCTGCGACTGGGCCAAGCAGGTCCTCGCCCACGTCGACGGGCTGATGAACGGCGTCCGAGCACTGCGAGCCCAGCAGCAAGCCACCCTGCGCGTCGCGGCCAGCATGACCATCGCCGAGTACCTGGTCCCCCGCTGGCTCAGCCGACTGCGCGTCGCACTGCCCGACGTGCACGTCGAACTCGACGTCGCCAACTCGGTCGCCGTCGCCGAAGCGGTCCGCCACGGCGGAGCCGAACTCGGGTTCATCGAATCCCCGACCCCGCCCGACGGCGTCTCGGTCCGCTTCGTCACCCGCGACCGGATGGCCGTCGTCGCCCCGCCCGAACACCCCTGGACCCGGCTGCGCCGACCGCTGACCGCCACCGAACTGGCCGCCACCCCGCTGATCGTGCGCGAACACGGCTCCGGCACCCGCGAAACCCTCTACCGCGCCCTCGCCGAAGTCGGCGCCGACCCGGTGTCCCCGCTGCTCGAACTGCGCTCCACCACCGCCGTGCGCAACTCCGTCGTCGCAGGCGCCGGCCCAGCGGTGCTCAGCGTCCTGGCGGTGGCCACCGACCTGGCCGAACACCGCCTGGTCGAGATCCCGGTCGCCGACCTCGACCTGCGCCGACCCCTGCACGCCGTCTGGCGAGCAGGCCTGCACCTCACCGGCTCCGCCGCAGCCCTGCTCGCCATCGCCACCCGCACCGAGGACTGACCTGATCAGTCCTCGTCCCAGGCGGACATGACGTGCTTGATCCGGCTGTACTCCTCGAGGCCGTAGCGGCCGAAGTCGCGGGCCGAGGCCGAATGCTTGAAGCCGCTGTGCGGCATCTCCGTCGCCAGCGGGTGGTGGGTGTTGATCCACACCGTGCCCGCCTGCAGACCTCGCGACACCCGCATCGCCCGCGCGTGATCGCGCGTCCACACGCTGGCCACCAGCCCGTAGCGCACCCCGTTGGCCAGCTCCACCGCTTCCTGATCCGTCTCGAAGCGCTGCACCGTGAGAACCGGGCCCAGGACCTCGTTCTGCACCAGCTCGTCGTCCTGCTCCACCCCGGCGACCACCGTCGCCTCGTGGAAGAACCCCCGCTCCCCCTTGCGACCACCACCGGCCAGCACCTGCGCGTGCTCGGGAAGCCTCGCCAAGTGCGCCTGCACCAGCTCCAGCTGCCCGAGGCTGTTCAGCGGGCCGAACGCGGCGTCGGGATCCTGCGGCGGCCCTGGACGCATCGCCTCGGCCCACCGCACCAGCTCCGCCACCAGCTCCTCGTACACGCCCGGACCGGCCAGGACGCGGCTCGCCGCGGTGCAGCTCTGCCCGGCGTTGCCGAACGCCGCCAGCGCGATCTTCCGCGCCGCCCGGGCCACGTCGGCGTCGTCGAACACCACCGCCGGGGCCTTGCCGCCCAGCTGGAGGTGCGCGCGCTTGAGGTCGGCAGCAGCGGAACCCGCGACCTCCATGCCCGAACGCACCGTGCCGGTGATCGAGAACATCCCCGGCACCTCGTGCGCCACCATCGCCCGGCCGCTGTCGCGATCGCCGCAGATCAGGTTGAGCACACCCGGCGGCAGCTGCTCCCCCGCGATCTCGGCCAGCAACGCCGAGCTGACCGGAGTGGTCTCCGCCGGCTTGAGAACCACGGTGTTGCCCGCGGCCAGCGCCGGAGCGAACTTCGCCGCCGCCAGCAGCAGCGGATGCGTCCAGGACGTGACCTGCGCGCACACCCCGATCGGCTCGCGGCGGGAGAACGAGGTCATCCCCGGCTGGTACTCACCACCGGCCCCGTCCTCCTGCACGCGCGCCGCTCCGGCGTAGAAGCGGATCAGGTCCACCGCCATCGGCAGCTCGTCGTCGAGCACCGCCGACCAGGGCTTGCCGGTGTTGCGGCACTCCGCCAGCACCAGCTCCTCGGCGCGGTCCTCCACCGCGTCGGCGACTTCCAGCAACAACTGCTGCCGGCGCCGCGGTGTGGTCGACGACCAGGACTCGAACGCCGACGCCGCCACCGACATCGCCGCGTCCACGTCCATCCAGCGGGTCAGCGGGCTGCTGCCGTACTCCTCGCCGGTGCTCGGGTCGACCAGCGGCAAGGTCTCCCCCGCCAGCGTCTGCGCGGGTTCCCCGCCGACGAAGTTGTGCAGTTCCAGCGCTGCGGTCAAGGACAACCTCCATCGCTGGGTCGGCCGCCGTTGGCCGACCGGGTGGCCACGTCCGCCGCCCGACCCTATCCGCACAACCGCACCGGCCGCGCACAACGCCGCTCCCGCGAGCGCGTCGAAGTCCGCGAGATCAGGCCGCCGAGGTGCGGTCGCGCAGCCACCACTGCGCGAAGGTGCCCAGCGCCACCAGCGCCAGCACCGGCAGGAACGCCCAGCGGTAGGCCTGCGCCGCGGGCAGGAAGGACACGAGCTGCAGCACCACGCCCACCAGCAGCTGGATCATCACCGACGCGCTGAAACCGCCCATGTTGACCACGCCCGAGGCCGTCCCCGAGCGGTGCTCGGCGTTGGCCATCCGCGCTCCGTCGAAGGCCAGCATCGCCGAACCGCCACCGACGCCGATGACCACCAGCGCGACCACCAGAAGCGGCATCGGCAGCACGCCGGGCCAGAGCACGAGCAGCGCCCACACCGCCGCGACCGCGCAGGACAGGCCGAAGCTGAACCGGTCGCGCCGCCCCGGGCGCCCCGAGACGAACTGGCCCGCGAACCAGGACCCCGCGATGAAGCCCACCACGCTGATCAGCAGCAACGTCCCGACCTCCGCCTGGCCGTGCCCCTGCGACTCGGTCAGCCACGGACCGCCCCACAGCGTGGTGATCGCGACGAACTGCGCCATCAGCACGAAGTGCACCCAGAAGGAGTGCTTGGTGCCCCGCTGCGCGACGACGTGGCGCAGGGTGTGCCCGATCCGCTCCCGCTCCGGCGCCGGCTCGCTCGGGACCACGGCGTGACCAGGCCGATCGCGGATCGCCAGCCCGGCGATCAGCGCCAGCGCCGCGGTCAGCGCCGCCGCCCCGGCGAAGGTGGGCACCCAGCCGAGGCTGTGCAGCGCCAGCCCCAGCGGCAGCGTGGAGACCACCTGGCCCAGACCGCCGGCCAGACCGGTGATCGCCGCGACCTTGCCGTACCGGTGCGGCGGGAACCAGTGCGCGGCCAGCCGCAGCACGTTGGTGAACATGAACGCGTCGCCGAAGCCGATCAGCATCCGACCGGCGATGCCGCCGACGATCGAGCCGCTCACCGCGAACACCGCCGACCCCAGGGCCAGCGCCACCATGCCGCCGGTGATCACCTTCCGCGGCCCCAACCGGTCGGCCAGCAGCCCGGACGGCACCTGCAGCACCAGGTAGATGCCCAGCTGGAGGGCCGCGAACACCGACAGCATCGCGGGACCGATGTCGAAGCGCTGCATCGTTTCCGGCGAGGCCACGCCGAGGCTGGCGCGGTGGAACAGCGCCGCGCAGTAGCAGATCGCGCCGATCCCCCACACCAACCACGCCTTGCGCGATGAGGTGCCGTGATCGGCCCGCGTTTCGGCGGGAGGCGGGGCGGTGACCGTGCCGGACAACTGGAAACTCCTCTCGGGGAAAACTTGTATTCACCTTAGATACAAGATGGGTGGAAGTACGATGACCTCGTGTCGAGCGCAACACCACGCGAAGCCGTGTCCTCCGCCACTGCGACCTCGGGCAACCGCCCCGAGGCGCCCGCCGCCGACCGCGCCTACCAGCACGTCAAGGCCGGTCTCCTGGACGGCAGCTACCCGGACGGCGAGCTGCTGTCCGAGGGCGAGGTGGCCGGCGCGCTGCAGATGTCCCGCACGCCGGTGCGCGAGGCCTTCCTGCGCCTGCAGACCGAGGGATTCCTCCGCCTCTACCCCAAGCGTGGTGCTCTCGTCGTGCCGGTGACGGCCGCCGAAGCCCACGCCGTGGTGGAAGCCCGCCTGGCCCTGGAGAGCTTCGCCATCGACAAGCTCGCCATGCAGGGCTCCGAGGCGATGACGGCCGTCGGCGAACAGCTCGCCGAGCACCCGGCCTGCGACACCGACGAGCTCAGCGACGCCGACATGCACGAAGCCGACCGCGCCTTCCACGCCGCGCTGGTCGCCGCGGCGGGCAACCCGGTGGTCGCGGACCTCTACAACGCACTGCGCGACAAGCAGATGCGCATCACCGCCACGGCCCGCACCCACACCGTCCGCCCCCGGATCACCCACCAGCACGCCCAGGTAGCAGCAGCGCTGCGGGACGGCGATGCGGAGCTGGCCAAGTCCCGGCTGCGCGAGCACCTGCTCGGCACGGTCCGCGCCTTCGGGATCGCCGGCGGCCGCTACCTCGATCCCGACTCCGCCCTCTGAAGCTGCTTTTCCCGCATCGGCACGCTTGGGGCTGCCGCGTTGGGCATTAACTTCAGTCAACACTGAAGTAATCAATGCAATCAAACCGCTTTGCCCGCGTTTCCCACCACAGGCCCGGTGCCGACCCCCTAGCCTCGGGGTGTGACTCCGTCGCAGTTCGTCAAGTCGACGCCACCACCCCGGCTACGAGCGCTGATCAGCGACATCAGCGGGTACCGGGTGCACTCCGCGCCCGGCGTGCACCGCGGGCTCCCCTCCTCGGACCTGACGCTGATCATCACGCTGGACGAGACCGTGGACGTCAGCTTCGAGTCCGGTCCCCAGGTCTCCTACACCGCGCTCGTCGGCGGGTTGCACAGCAAGCCCACGCAGGTCGAGCACGGCGAGCTCCAGCACGGCATCCAGCTCGGCCTCACCCCGCTCGGCGCCCGCGCTCTGCTCGGAGTGCCCGCCGGGGAGCTCGCCGACACCGGCATCCACCTGTCCGACGTGCTCGGCCCCACCGCCGCCGAACTCACCGAGCGGCTGCGTTCGGCGACCACCTGGAGCGACCGCTTCGACCTCCTCTGCGGCGAACTCGACCGGCTCACCTCCCCCGCTGCCCTGCCCTCGGCCGAACTCGGCTGGATCTGGCGGCGGATGGCCGAAACAGACGGGCACGTCCCCGTCTCCGCCCTGGCCGATGAAGTCGGCTGGAGCCGCCAGCACCTCGGCGCGCGGTTCCGCCGCGAGTTCGGCCTCTCCCCCAAGCTGCTCGGCCGCGTCATGCGCTTCCAGAGCGCACGCCGCCACCTCATCGCGGGAAATCCGGCCGGCCTCGCCGACCTCGCCGCCGACTGCGGGTACTCCGACCAGGCCCACTTCAACCGGGACTGGCGGGAGTTCACCGGGGTGACCCCATCGCAGTGGATCGCCGAGGAGCTTCCATTCGTCCAAGGCGCGACGCACCTCGGCGACGCATCCTCGGGGCATGACGACGAACACGACGCGAACCGCGATCTGGCCCCTGGTCCCCTACCTCGACAAGAAAGCGGGCATCCGCTTCCTGGTCGAGGCGTTCGGCTTCGAAGAAGCCCTGATCGTTCCCGGTGACGACGGCCAGATCGTGCACGCCGAGCTCCGCTGGCCGCACGGCGGCGGCATCATGATCGGCACCTGCGACCCGGAAAGCCCGTTCGCCCAGCAGAAGGGCTCGGCCAGCAACTACGTGGTCACCGACGAGCCCGACGCGCTGTACGAGCGCGCCCTGGCCGCCGGCGCCGAATCACTCTACGCGCCCCAGGACCAGGACTACGGGTCGCGCGACTTCGTGGTCCGCGACCCCGAGGGCAACATCTGGAGCTTCGGGACCTACCCGGGAACCTGAAGACCCCGGAAACGAGTTGAGGGCGCCCGCTCCGGAAGCGGACGCCCTCAACGAACTCTGCTAGCTCAGCTGGATTCCTCCGGCGGTGCGATCTGGCCGCCGAGCGTCGGGCTCGGCACCTCCTTGCGCGCCACCGCCTCGGCGGCGCGGACCGCCTCGGCGACCTCCGGAGTGGTGGAGGTGTCGAACCAGGACTTGACCGACTCCTCTTCCTCCTCCGGCACCGAAGCCGGCGGCTCCTCCTTCGGCGGCTCGTAGCGGAAGACGCCGTCGTCGCCGGGCGCACCGAGCATCTTCGCGAAGCCCTCGAGGGACTTGCCGAACTCGCTGGGCACCACCCACACCTTGTTCGAGTCGCCCTGCGCCATCTGAGGCAGCGTCTGCAGGTACTGGTAGGCCAGCAGCTCCGGCGTCGGCTTGCCGCGCTTGACCGCCGCGAAGACCTTCTCGATCGCCTTCGCCTGGCCCTGCGCCTGCAGGTAGCGGCTGGCCCGCTCACCCTGCGCCCGCAGGATGCTGGACTGCCGGTCCGCCTCGGCGGACAGGATCGCCGCCTGCTTCTGGCCCTCGGCCGCCAGGATCGCCGCCTGCTTCTGCCCCTCAGCGGTCTTGATCGACGACTCCCGAGCACCCTCGGCGTTGAGGATCATCGCGCGCTTCTCCCGGTCCGCGCGCATCTGCTTCTCCATCGAGTCCTGGATCGACGGCGGCGGATCGATGGCCTTCAGCTCGACCCGGGCGACCCGGATGCCCCACCGTCCGGTCTCCTGGTCCAGCACCCCGCGCAGCTGCGTGTTGATCGCGTCGCGGGAGGTCAGCGTCTCCTCCAGGCTCATCGCGCCGACCACGTTGCGCAACGTGGTGGTGGTCAACTGCTCGACCGCGACGATGTAGTTGGAGATCTCGTAGACCGCCGAGCGCGAGTCGGTGACCTGGAAGTACACCACGGTGTCGATCGACACCGTCAGGTTGTCCTGGGTGATCACCGGCTGCGGCGGGAACGACACGACCTGCTCGCGCAGGTCGATTCGGGCCCGGACCCGGTCCAGGAACGGCACCAGGAAGTTCAGCCCCGGCTCGGCCACCGAGCGGAACTTGCCGAGGCGCTCGATCACGGCCGACTGGGCCTGCGGCACCACCATCACCGACTTCACGGCGATGATCAGCACCAGCAGCACCACGACCACCAGCACGATAAGTCCGCTAGTCAACTCCACCCTCATTTCCTCACGGCTCGGCCGACACCACTGCCGTCGCCCCCGCGATCTCCATCACGGTGACCGTCTGACCTGCCTCGATGACCTGCGTCTCGTCCATCGCCCGCGCCGACCACAGCGCACCGTCGATGCGCACCTGCCCACCATGGACGTCCACAGTGGATTCTGCCACTGCTCGCTTGCCCACGAGTGCGTCCACATTGGTCTTGATCTCCAGGGGGTGGTGCAGCCGCCGCTTCAGCGCGGGTCGCGCGATGAAGATCAACCCCAGTCCCAGAACCGCGAAGACCACAGCGTCCACCGGCAGCGGAGCGCCCAGCGCGGACGAGCCGGCGGCGCCCAGCGCCGCGGCGCCGAGCATCACCAGGACGAACTCGCCGGAGAGGACCTCAGCGGCGACGAGCAGCACCCCGGCGATCAACCACAGCAACGCGGGCGTCATACCCCCATGGTGGCAGACCGACCAGGACCGCGAGGCCAGATGCCCTGGGCGTGATCAACGTGTGACTTCGTCCGGTTCAGCGCCCGGGCGAATCCACCGTCACGAAGTCGATGAGCTGCTCCACCGCGGCCAGCAGCGGCGCCTCGACATCGCGGAACCCCGACACCGCGGCCAGCACCCGGCGCCACCCGTCGGCCGGTTCTCCCCAGCCCAGCCGCGCGCACACGCCCTGCTTCCAGTCGGTGCCGCGCGGCACCTCCGGCCAGGCCGGGATGCCCACGGCCTGCGGCTTGACCGCTTCCCAGATATCCACGAACGGGTGACCGGTGACGAGCACGTGCGGATCGTCGATGCCCTCGACCAGCCGGGACTCCTTGCTGCCCGCCACCAGGTGGTCGACCAGGACACCCACCCGGCGCCCCGACTCGGGACCGAACTCGGCGAGCAGACCGGGCAGGTCGTCCACGCCGTGCAACGGCTCCACGACGACGCCCTCGACCCGCAGGTCGTGGCCCCAGATCCGCTCCACCAGCTCGGCGTCGTGCAGGCCCTCCACCCAGATCCGGCTGCCGCGAGCCGTGCGCGCCCGCAGTCCTTCGACGCGCACCGAACCCGACGCCGACCGGGTGGGCTTGCTCCGCACCGCCGCAGGCACCGGCACCAGCGTCGCCGGTTTGCCCTCGAAGAGGAACGCCGCCGGGCGCAACGGGAACAGCCGCTGCTTGCCGTGGCGGTCCTCGAGCACCACGTTGCCCTTCTCCACCCGCAGCACCGCCCCGCAGAACCCGCTGGCGGGGTCTTCGACCACCAGGCCGGGTTCGGCGGGGATCTCGGGCACCTTCTTGCGCCGCGGGCCCGCGAGGACGTCCTTGCCGTAGTCAAACGAACGCACGAGGTGTGACCGTAATCCGATCGGTCGATCCTCGGGGTGCGGCGCGCCGCACCGAGCAGATCACACTCGCCCTCCCCCCGACGCGGAATCCGCGACCGGGTCCGTACCCTTTCTCGACGTGCCTTGCCCAAGCGCCACGATGGTTGTCTGGACGTCCGCCTGGCTGCACGGTGCAGCCGCCTCCGACGACGTGCTCGACGCCCTGCAGACCTGGGCCGAATCCCAGGAGATCCGCGCCGCCGACGAAGACCTGGCCGCGCGCCTGGAACTCCCCGGCCCGCACGACACCCCCGCCGGTCCCGCGCTGCTGCTGGCCGCGCTGCGCAGAGCGGGCGCGACCAACGGCGAGCTGGTGCTGCCGGTTCCCGGCGATGCCCGCGGACTGGGCGGATCGAACCCGTTCGCGAAGCTGGCCATGCGCACCGGTGAAGCCGTCGTGCTGCCCGAAGCCGGTCTGGGGCTGGTCCCGGAACGCATCGCCGAAGGGATCCTGCGCTGGACGGTGTTCGCCATCGGCGAGCTGCCGCCGGCCGAGCACCTGCCGATCGGCGAAGCCGAGCACGGCATGGCCTCGGCGATGCGCGAAGCCGCCACCGCGCTGATCGAACTCGGTGTCGCCAAGCAACGTCCGGGCGTGCGCGAGGAGATCGCCGCGACCGTCGCGTCCCGGCCGGCGCCCGACTGGCCCGAGGACGTGCCGCAGCGCACCCTGCGGATCCTGCAGCGCGCCGCCGAGGTCGAAGCGATCCTGTGGGTGGCCACCGACGACGCCCCCGGCGGCGCCCTGTCCGCCTCGGCGATCCGCGCCCGCACCGACGCGCTGCGCCCGCTGTTCGACGCGGTCCGCGCCGCACGCCGCGCCTCGGTCGCCGAGATGGTCCGCGTGCTCGCCGACCGCACCACGCAGTCCTGAAACCAGAAGGGGCGCTTCCCACCGATCAGCTCGGCGGGAAGCGCCCCTCTTCGTTCAGGTGGTCTCAGACCAGGAACGAGAACAGCGGGGAGCCTGGTGAGACCTGCTCGATCTGCAGCGGGGACTCCTTCATCCGGCGGAGCAGGCCTTCCAGCTCGTCTGCGCGGTCGAGCTCGATGCCCACCAGGGCCGGGCCGGTTTCGCGGTTGTTCTTCTTGACGTACTCGAAGGCCACGATGTCCTGGCCGTCGTCGAGCACGTCGTCCAGGAAGTGCCGCAGCGCGCCCGGCTCCTGCGGGAAGGTCACCAGGAAGTAGTGCCGCAGCCCCTCGTGCACCAGGGAGCGCTCCACGACCTCCCCGTAACGGCTCAGGTCGTTGTTGCCGCCCGAGACGACGCACACCACCGGTCCCTGCACGGGACGCTCCAGCGGCTGCCGGGCCGCTGCGCTGGCCAGCGCGCCAGCGGGCTCGGCGATGATGCCGTCGGTCTGGTACAGGTCGATCATCTCGGTGCACACCGCGCCTTCGGGCACCGCCACGATCTCGTCGACCAGCTCGCGCACCACGCGGTAGCTCAACTCACCGACGCGCCCGACCGCGGCACCGTCGACGAACGTGTCCACCTCGGGCAGCGCGATCGGCCCGCCGTTGTCCAGCGCGGCGCGCATGCTCGCGGCCCCGGCAGGCTCGGCGCCGACCACCCGGACCTCCGGGAAGTGCTCCTTGAGCCACAGCACGACGCCCGCCAGCAACCCACCGCCGCCGACCGGGACGAAGACCGTGTCCACCGGACCGACGTGCTGCTCGGCGATCTCGAGGCCGACGGTGCCCTGCCCGGCGATCGTGCGCGGGTCGTCGAACGGGTGCACGTAGACGGCACCGGTGCGCTCGCTGTCCTCCCGGGACGCCACGCTGGCCTCGTCGAAGGAGCTGCCGACGATCATCGGCTCCACCCACTCGCCCCCGATCTCGGCGATCCGGCGGCGCTTCTGGCGGGGCGTGTTGGCCGGGAGGTACACCCGGCCCTTGATCTGCAGCTCGCGGCAGGCGAAGGCCAAGCCCTGCGCGTGGTTGCCCGCGCTCGCGCACACCACGCCGCGCTCGCGCTCCTCGGCGCTGAGCGAGGAGATCAGGTTGTAGGCACCTCGCACCTTGTACGAGCGGCAGACCTGCATGTCCTCGCGCTTGAAGCGCACCGGTACACCGAGCTCGCCGGTAAGGCGGCCGCTGGTCTCCAACGGCGTGCGCCGGACCACCTGTCGTAGGCGGGTACCGGCTCGGAAGATCGCTGCGGGACTCAACTCTTCGGCCACTTCACGATACTAAAGGCGCAGGTGGCTGCGGATGCGCTCGGGTGCTTCCCCACCACGGAGCGCGCACACTGGGCGAAAGGTGCCGAGGGAGCGGTTCGATGGTCAGCAGCAGGTCCGTCGTGGTGGGCGTCGACGGTTCGCCGTCGTCGGCGCAGGCAGTGCTGTGGGCAGGCTCCGAAGCGGCGCACCCGCTGCACCTGGTGCTGGTCAACGACCACCCAGCACGCGCGGCACGTTGCGAGAAGACCGTCGGCGAGCTGGCCGAACGCTGCCGACGAGCACATCCCGGGCTGCTCGTCACCGAAGAAGTCGTCGCCGGCCACCCGGCTCAGGAGCTGGTTCGCCGCAGCGACGACGCGCCGCTGCTGGTCGTCGGTTCGCACGGCCACGGCGTGTTCCGGGACGTGCTGCTCGGCGGGATCAGCACCTCCGTGGCCGCGCACGCCCGCTGCCCGGTCGTGGTGGTGCGCGGCACTCCGCGGACGACCGGACCGGTCGTCGTCGGGGTCGACGACTCACCTGGAAGCCGAACAGCACTGCGACACGCCTTCGACTTCGCGGCCCGCCGGCACGAGCGGCTCGTCGCGGTGCAGGCGCTGCCGGACGCCTACTTCACCGCCGGCGTCTACCCCCGGCTGGATCCACAGGAGATCCGCACCCGCGCCGACCTGCACCTGGCCGAGCAGCTCGCCGGGTGGTGCGCCGAGCACCCCGACGTCGCGGTGCACCGCGACGTGGCCAACCAGCACCCGGTCGCCGCCCTGTGCGCGGCCGCCGAGGACGCCCAGCTGCTGGTCGTGGGGCATCGCGGACGCGGTGGCTTCGCCGGTCTGATGCTCGGTTCGGTCGCCAACGGCGTCTTGCACCACTCCCCGTGCCCGGTCGCCGTGGTCCGCACCGCCGAACAGCGCTGACGCATCACTCCGGGGGTTGCTGCCGCCAGACCGCCTTGTAGCGCTCGGCGGCGTCGGCATCGCGCTGCCTGCGCACCGCTGAGGCGTGGCCGGGCGGGAAGCCGTAGCGGACCAGCCGCGAATCGACGCTGTCCACCGAGTTGGTCAGCACGATGCGGGCCACCACGAGCAGGCCGAGCAGCAGCGCTCCGGCCGCGATCGGCCACGCCCCGCCGAACACGCCCAACGCGACGAACAGCACCGCGCCCAGCGGAACGATCGGGATCAGCCCGCGGACCAGGACCCGCAGCACCCACGTCCGGCAGGTGGCGTCGTGCAGCACCCAATCGCGGTACCGCTCGGGAAGCCTGCCGCCGAGCTGGTAGTACAACCACCGCGCGGGGCCCGGACGTTCGATGGACACCCGCACAGCCTACGTCCCGCCGCCACCACGATGAACCCTAGCTCGCTCCACTGTGGACATGCGTGGCCCCGGACGAGGCCTTCCGCGCCCTCGTTCGACGTGGCACCATCGCGCGGTCGATCGAGCCGGCCACTGGGGTCGGCGCGGGGAGCGCGGGGAGAAGGATCTGCCGCATGTTCAACGTCGAAGCAGTCCGGTTGGCCGGGTCCGACATCGAACTACCCAGGATGATCCCGATCGAGCAGCGGTTCGCCGCAACGGCCGTCGAGGATCTGGAAGGCACCATCCGCAGCCAGGTCACCGAGCACGACAGCACCAACCCGGTCAGCGGCAAGCGGATCGCGATCACCGCGGGCAGCCGCGGCATCGCCCAGCTCGACCGCATCGTCGCCACCCTGGTCGACGCGCTCGTCAGCTGCGGGGCCAAGCCGTTCGTGGTGCCCGCGATGGGCAGCCACGGCGGCGGTACCGCGGACGGGCAGCGGCAGGTGCTGGCCGAGTACGGGATCACCGAGGAGAGCATCGGTGCGCCGATCGTCTCGTCCATGGAGACCGTCGTGGTCACCGAACTCCCGGACGGCACGCCCGTGCACTTCGACGCCGAGGCAGCCCGCGCCGACGGGGTCGTCGTGCTCGGCCGCGTCAAGCCGCACACCGACTTCCGCGGCACGCACGAGAGCGGGCTGGCCAAGATGATCGCCATCGGGCTCGGCAAGCACCGCGGCGCGGCCGCCCTGCACCGGCACGGCTTCGAGGCGTTCCACTCCCTCATCCCCGCCGTGGCCGAGGCAGCGCTCCAGGTGGTTCCGATCGAGTTCGGAATGGCCGTGGTGGAGAACGCCTATGAGCGGGTGGCCCGCCTAGAGCTGGTCCGGCCCGGCGAGCTGCTGGAGCGCGAAGCGGAACTGCTCGTCGAGGCCAAGCAGCTGATGCCGAAGCTGCTGATGTCCGACATCGACGTGCTGGTGGTCGATGAGATCGGCAAGGACATCAGCGGCGCCGGCATGGACCCCAACATCACCGGCCGCTCCCCGGTCAGCCCCGAGCAGTTCCGCGCCGTGCCGATCAAGCGGGTCGTCGTGCTGGGGCTGACCGAGCACACCAACGGCAACGCGTGCGGCCTGGGCCTGGCCGACGTGACCACCCAGCGCTGCGTGGACCAGATCGAGTTCGGGTCGTTCTACACCAACTCGCTGACCTCCGGCGTGCCCGACGGCGCGCGGATCCCGATGGCGCTGGCCGACGACCGCGACGCGATCACCGCCGCGCTGCACATGTCGCGCGGCCCCCACGACCGCCCGGCGAAGGTCGTGCGCATCCGCAACACCCTGTCGATGCCGCACGTCGAGGTCTCCGAGGCGTACGCGCAGGAGGTCGCCGACCACCCCGACCTGACGGCGCTCGGCGAGCCGCACGACTGGGATTTCGACGCCACCGGAACCCTCCGCCCCCTGCCTTGATCCAGGCGGGTTCTTCCGCCCTTCGGCCCGCCCATCGCCGGGTCGTCAGATAATTTCGATTGACACTGAAATAACAGATTCGACAGATCTAATGAAGCCGGGGCACCACTTCGGTCCCGCGTGCAGCGGTGGCGGAACTAAAATCGGTGTCTCCCCAGCGCGAAGGCGAGGACCGCCATGCAGCCTCCCCTGACCACAGATCGCTTGATCGTGCGCGACTGGAGCTCCAGCGACGCCGACGTGCAGGCAGCACTGGCGCTCTACGGCCGCCCCGAGGTGACCGAGTGGCTCACCCCGGTCGTCTCCAGCGTCGCCGACCTGGCCGCGATGCGCGCCGTGGTGCACTCCTGGACCGAGTCGCAGCCCAACCTGGTCCCGCCGACCGGGCGGTGGGCGATGCAGCGTCGGTCCGACGACGTGGTGGTCGGCGGACTGGTGCTGCGGATGCTGCCGCCCTACGACCACGACCTCGAGCTGACCTGGCAGCTGCGCCCCGAGGCGTGGGGCTTCGGCTACGCGACCGAGGCGGCGATCGCGCTGCTGCACTGGGCGTTCAGCTTCGACATCGACGCGGTGTTCGCGCTGGCCCGCCCGGACAACGCGCGAGCGATCTCCACCGCGCAGCGCATCGGCATGGAGTGGGTCGGCGAGACGACCAAGTACTACGACACCGCGCTGCAGGTCTACCGCATCCGGCAAGGCGACCTGCCCGACGCTCCCCCGGCCTGATCGACCACTTCTCGGCCGACCGGATTCCACTGTGGATCGCGGTGATGATCACCGTGCGTCGCGAAACCGGCCCGTATCGGATGATCTGCCCTCAGCTCCGATGAGTGAGATCCTGGAACGGGTCTTCTACGCCCGCACCACCTGGACCCACTCCGCCGGAGGGACCTTGCCGCCCCAGACCAGGACGACCAACCGCCCCGCTCCCCCGCGTCGACCGAACCGCCCCCGACCGAACACCGGTGGGCGCGTGGCGGTGACGCTGTTGTCGGTGCTGGTGCTGGTGGTCACCGGGTACGGGTGGAGCAACTACCGGAACCTGCTCAACGGGATGGCCACCAGCGACGTCACCGACGGCGCCGGGGCCGACGGAGCCACCGACATCCTGCTGGTCGGCATGGACAGCCGAACCGACGCGCACGGCAACCCGCTGCCCGACGACGTGCTCCGCGAGCTGCACGCCGGGGCAAACGACGGGGCGCTGACGGACACGATCATCCTGCTGCACATCCCCAACGACGGGTCCAGCGCATCGGCGTTCTCCTTCCCCCGCGACTCCTACGTGCAGATCCCCGGCCAAGGCCGGCACAAGATCAATTCCGCGTACTCCCGCGGCAAGGAGTCCGCGATCGCCTCCGAGACCCGGCGCGGCGTCACCGACCGGTCGCAGCTGGAGCGCGACGGCGACGACGCCGGGCGCAAGCTGCTGGTGCGCACCGTCGAACAGCTGACCGGGGTGTCGGTCGACCACTACGCCGAGGTCAACCTGCTCGGCTTCTCGCGCATCACCC
>NZ_JBEOVY010000110.1:0-20581 GCF_040295745.1 Saccharopolyspora sp. NPDC002686 | reverse complement strand
GATCGTTCTGAATTTTGGGGTCTTAAAACCCCACTAACTAAACCCGAGCCGCCACCTGCGAAAACGGGCGCTCGCGGGTCAGAGTGCGGTGGGGGTGCCCTTGGTGAGGACCTGGATCGCGGTGCCCTCCGGGCCGAGGTTCTCGAACATCCGGTAGTGCATCTGCGGCACGGCCAGCACCGCCTCGTGGATCGGGACCGCCGTTCGCGGGGCGACCGCGCGGAGGAAGTCGACCGCTTCGGAGAGCTTCAGCCACGGTGCCGCGGTCGGCAGGCCGAGGACGTCGATGCGCTGCTCGGGCACGAAGAACGAGTCGCCCGGGTGGTAGAAGGCGCCGTGGTCGACGAGGTAGCCGATGTTGTCGACCACCGGGATGTCCGGGTGGATCACCGCGTGCTCGCCGCCGACCACGGTGATCGCCGCGCCGCCGATCTCGATCGAGTCGCCGGGCCGCGCGGTGGTCGCCGACAGGCCGTGCTCCGCGACCGAGGCCGCCGAACCCGGGTCGACGACCAGGCGGGCGTTCGGGTTGGCCGCCAGCAGCGCGGGCAGCCGGTCCAGGTCGACGTGGTCGGCGTGCTGGTGGGTGATCAGCACGGCGTCCAGGTCGCGCAGCCCCTCGAAGTCCGCGGAGAACGTCCCCGGGTCTATCAGCAGCCGCGCCGACCCGGTTTCGACCAGCACGCAGGAGTGTCCGAAGTGGGTGATCTGCACGGTGTTCCTCCTCGAAAGACGTTTGCCGCGCGAACTACTCTCGCACGGTCACCAGGTCCGGTGCGGCAGCGCGCCGAGCAGTTCGGCCTCCTCGGCAGCGGTCAGCCCGGCCTTGCGCTCGCGGTCGGATCCCCGTTCCCGCTCGGTGGCCAGCGCTGCTGACACCGTCTCGGCCAGCGGCCGGATCTGCAGCCCGGCGGCCAGCGCGGGCGCGGCGTCGTGCGAGGCGAAGCCGTCCCAGCCGTCGGGGATCCAGAGCGGCAGCGACTTCGGCCCGCTCCAGCGCTGAGCTCCCGCCTCGGCGAGCGCTTCCGGTGCAACGGCCGCGAGCGAGGTGCCGGCCGGTGCGACGAGCTCGGCGATCTCCGCCAGCAGCGCGCCCAGCGTGGTGACCGGCCCGATGCCGTCGAAGGTTCCGGCGAGGCCGCGCTCGGCGGCGGTGACGATCCAGGCGGCCAGGTCGCGCACGTCGATGTGCTGCGACGGGGCGTCCGGCGTGTCCGGCACGAGCACCTGCCCGCCGCGCGACATCCGCAGCGGCCAGTACCCGAACCGGTCGGACGGGTCGCCAGGCCCGGTGATCAGCCCGGGGCGCACCACGAACGCGCGTTCGCCCATCGCGTCCCGCACCGCGTTCTCGCAGGCCACCTTGATCCCGCCGTAGGACTCGGGAGTGCTGGTGTCGGCGGAGTCGGTGATCGGTTCGAGCAGCGGTCCATCAGTGCTCTGACCAGCAGTTTCGTTGTCCGAGTAAACGTTGATCGAGGACACGAACGTCCAGTGGCCGGCGTCGCCCAAGGTTTCCAGCGCCGAACGCACCCACTGGTAGTTCCGCGCGACGTCGACGACCGCGTCGAACTGCGACCCGGCCAGCGCCCCGAGGCCCTCCTCGCGGTCCACGACCACCAGCTCAGCACCCTCCGGTACACGCCCGCTCGCACCACGCGCTGCGCACACGACGTCGTGCCCGCGCTTCAGCGCTTCCGCGGCGACCGCGTGACCGACGAAGACAGTTCCGCCCAGAACCAAGATCCGCATGGCCCCACGCTTCCGGAAAACCGCGGGCGGGGCGACGGTTCTCGCTACCGGTGAACGCCCGTGAGCACTTTGGGCTGCCAGAGCGACCCAAAGTGCTCACGGGACCAGGTCAACCGGTGACGGTGATGGTCATCATCGGTCCGGCGCCGCCGCCGACGCGGGTGTGCACCGGGTACTCGCCGGGCGGTACGTCGGCGATGGTCGCCACCGCCTCCGCGACGCCGTCGCGGTCGGTGACCACCTCGGCCACGCCCTCGTCCGCCCCGACGGGGTGCTCGCCGTGGCGGGCGAACGCCGGGGAGGAGATCCAGCTGACCCCCTCCAAACCGTGGTCGAGCCGCATGACCAGCGTGTTCCCCACCCGGACCTGGGACTTGTCGGCGGTGAACCGCGGCTGTTCGGCGACCTGCGCGGAGCCGGTGGCAGGTGCGGCGGTGGCCGGGACGGTGGTGGTCAGCGCGAGTCCGGCGAACAGCGCCGCCCCCAGCAATGTCTTGATCGTGCGCATCGGAATGCGTTTCCCCTCAGTGTTCAGAACCGGGCACCTCCCCTAGGTGCCTGCTCTGTTAGACGCCGAACGGCATCAAAGGTTTAGACAAGTAGCGAAAACTGTGGCGCAAGACACATTAGCGGCGGTATGTGGTGAGCCACACCGCACCCGGCGCCCCTGCTGGAGTGGGTGAACTCGCAGCTCAGTTACGCTTCGCCCGTACTGCTGGCCATCCGCCGGATCCCGGCGGATCTGCACGGAAACCGGGAGCAGCACCCGTGGCCCGAGTCGTTGTCGACGTCATGCCGAAGCAGGAGATCCTGGACCCGCAGGGGCAGGCGGTGGCCAATGCGCTGCCGCGGCTCGGGTTCGAGGGGATCGCCGAAGTCCGCCAGGGTAAGCGTTTCGAGCTGGAGGTCGCCGACGACGTCGACGACGAGCAGCTGGCGAAGATCGCCGAAACGCTGCTCGCCAACCCGGTCATCGAGGACTGGACCGTCCGGCGGGTGGACTCGTGAGCGCGAAGATCGGCGTCGTCACCTTCCCCGGCACCCTCGATGACGTCGACGCCGCTCGCGCGGTGCGCCGCGCCGGTGCCGAATCCGTCTCGCTCTGGCACGCCGACCACGACCTCAAGGGCGTGGACGCGGTGGTCGTGCCGGGCGGGTTCTCCTACGGCGACTACCTGCGCTGCGGCGCGATCGCCAAGTTCGCCCCGGTGATGACCGAGGTGGTCGAAGCCGCCCGCAAGGGCATGCCGGTGCTCGGCGTGTGCAACGGCTTCCAGATCCTGTGCGAGTCCGGGCTGCTGCCCGGAGTGCTGACCCGCAACGCGGGCCTGCACTACGTCTGCCGCGACCAGTGGCTGAAGGTCGAGAACAACAGCAGCGCCTGGACCACCCGCTACGACGCGGGCGCCGAGCTGCTGATCCCGATCAAGCACGGTGAGGGCAACTACATGGCCGACCAGGCCGTCCTCGACGAGCTCGAGGGCGAGGGCCGGGTGCTGTTCCGCTACGCGGGCGAGAACCCGAACGGTTCTCAGCGCGGCATCGCGGGCATCACCGACGCGCGCGGTCGGGTCGCGGGCATGATGCCGCACCCGGAGCACGCGATCGACCCGCTGACCGGCCCCACCGACGACGGCCTCGGCATGTTCCTGTCCGTTCTGGATGCACTGGTGGCAGCATGACCAACTCTGTGAACGTGGACGTTGACGGTCGAACCGTCGAATTCGACACTGTCGAGAGCGCCAAGTCCACACCTCAGACCTCCCAGCCGTACCGCGAGCTCGGGCTCAAGGACGACGAGTACGCCCGGATCCGCGAGATCCTGGGGCGCCGTCCCACCGACGCCGAGCTCGCCATGTACTCGGTGATGTGGAGCGAGCACTGCTCCTACAAGTCGTCGAAGGTGCACCTGAAGTACTTCGGCGAGACCACCACCGACGAGATGCGCGAGAAGATGCTCGCGGGCATCGGCGAGAACGCCGGTGTGGTCGACATCGGCGACGGCTGGGCGGTGACGTTCAAGCTGGAGAGCCACAACCACCCGTCCTACGTCGAGCCCTACCAGGGCGCGGCGACCGGTGTCGGCGGCATCGTCCGCGACATCATGGCGATGGGTGCCCGCCCGGTCGCGGTGGCCGACCCGCTGCGCTTCGGCCCGGCCGATGCCGAGGACACCAAGCGCGTGCTGCCGGGCATCGTGGCCGGTGTCGGCGGCTACGGCAACTGCCTGGGCCTGCCGAACATCGGCGGCGAGGTCGTCTTCGACGAGTGCTACAGCGGGAACCCACTGGTCAACGCCATGTGCGTCGGCGTGATGAAGGTCGAGGACCTGCACCTGGCGCACGCCAGCGGCAAGGGCAACAAGATCATCCTGTTCGGTGCGCGCACCGGTCTGGACGGCATCGGCGGCGTGTCGGTGCTGGCCTCGGAGACCTTCGACGGCGACGAGAGCGGGACCGGCCGCAAGAAGCTGCCGAGCGTCCAGGTCGGCGACCCGTTCGCCGAGAAGGTGCTCATCGAGTGCTGCCTGGAGCTGTACCACGCGGGCCTGGTCGTGGGCATCCAGGACCTGGGCGGTGCGGGCCTGTCCTGCGCCACCTCCGAGCTGGCCTCGGCCGGTGACGGCGGCATGCGCGTCGACCTGGACCAGGTCCCGCTGCGCGCCACCGGCATGACGCCGGCCGAGATCCTCTCCAGCGAGTCGCAGGAGCGGATGTGCGCCGTGGTGGACCCGTCCAACGTGGACGCCTTCCTGGAGGTGTGCCGCAAGTGGGACGTCACCGCGACCGTCATCGGTGAGGTCACCGACGGCGAGAACCTCGAGATCTACTGGCACGGCGAGCTCGTGGTGGACGTGCCGCCGCGCACCGTCGCGCACGAGGGCCCGGTCTACGAGCGCCCGGTCGAGCGTCCCGCCGAGCAGGACCTGATCGCCGCGGACAGCGCGAGCACGCTGGCCCGTCCGTCCACTCCGGACGAGCTGCGGGAGACCATCCTGCGGATGGCGGCCTCGCCGAACTTGTGCTCCCGCGCGTGGGTCACCGACCAGTACGACCGCTACGTGCGCGGCAACACTGTGCTGGCGCAGCCGTCGGACGGCGGTGTGCTGCGCATCGACGAGGAGACCGGGCGCGGCATCGCGATCTCGACCGACTGCAACGCCCGCTACACCCGGCTCGACCCGTACGCGGGCGCGCAGCTGGCGCTGGCCGAGGCCTACCGCAACGTGGCGACCACCGGTGCGACGCCGGTGGCGGTCACCAACTGCCTGAACTTCGGTTCGCCGGAGGACCCGGGCGTGATGTGGCAGTTCCAGCAGGCGGTGCGCGGCCTGGCCGACGCCTGCGCGGAGCTGGGCATCCCGGTGACCGGCGGCAACGTCAGCTTCTACAACCAGACCGGGCAGAAGGCGATCCTGCCGACGCCGGTGGTCGGCGTGCTGGGCACGATCGACGACGTCACCCGCCGCATCCCGACCGGCATCGGCGGCGAGGAGGGCGAGACGCTGCTGCTCCTCGGCGAGACGCGCGAGGAGTTCGGCGGCTCGGAGTGGGCGCGCGTGGTGCACGACCACCTCGGCGGTGTGCCGCCGAAGGTCGACCTGGCGCGCGAGAAGCTGCTGGCGGAGGTCCTGCTCGCGGGCTCCCGCGACGGCATGGTCTCGGCGGCGCACGACCTCTCCGAGGGCGGCCTGGCGCAGGCGCTGGTCGAGACGGCGCTGGTCGGCGAGTGCGGTGCCCGGGTGGTCCTGCCCGAGGGCGCGGACCCGTTCGTCTGGCTGTTCTCCGAGTCCGCGGGTCGCGTCCTGGTGGCGGTCCCGCGCTCCGAGGAGGTCCGCTTCACCGACATGTGCACCGCGCGCGGTCTGCCGTGGTCCAAGGTCGGTGTCGCCGACGCGGGCGAGAAGTCCCTGGACATCCAGGACGTCGCGAACATCCCGCTCGACGAGCTCCGCGAGGCCTGGGAAGGCACCCTGCCGAAGCTGTTCGGCTGATCTCTCGAGGTGAAGGGCACTCCTGACCGGCGGTCAGAAGTGCCCTTCACCCATTTCCGGATCCGCCCGGATCGCTGGGTGCCGACTCGTGAGTGGTTTGGGGTGCTATGACGCCCCAAAACACTCACGAGGCCTGACCTGCGCTGGCGGAACCTCGGTCAGAGACGGCTGAAGTCGAAGGCTTCCGCGCGGGCGGTTCCGTCGTAGCCGCCGGTCGGGGCCGGAAGGCCGAAGAGGGCTCCGAGGGTCGGCGCGACGTCGATGGTGTGGGCCTCGGCGGAGGACGTTCCGGTGCGGACTGCCGGGTGGCCGCCCGTGGTGAAGAACGGGATCGGCTCGGTGGCCGGGTGGCCGTGGTTGCCCGGGATCGGGTTGGAGATGACCTTCGGGTCCGCGAAGCGCCAGCCCGGTTCGCAGTACACGAGCAGGTCGCCCGCTTCGGCGCCGAGTCGGAGGTCGCGCGGGTCGTGCGCGGAGAGCACGCCTTCGGTGGCCAGCGCCAACTCCCGCATCCGCGCCACCGCGGCGTCGCGCTCCGCCGTCGGCCCGGTGAAGTACAGCAGGTCCGCGCCGCCGTTCTGGGCGATCTGGATGCGTCCGGCCAGCAGCGGGTCGTCGCCCATCGCCTTCTGCAACGAGATCACCTTGTGCGCCCACGACCAGTCCATCGAGTGGTCGGCGCAGATCAGCAGCACGCTGCTGGACCAGCGCCCGGTGTCCACGAGGTGGTCGACGAACCGGCCGACCTGGGCGTCGGCGGAGGCCAGGGCCGCCGTCCGGGCCGCGCGCAGGGTGGTGCCGGTCAGGTCGGCGTGGCCCATCCGGTCCACGTCGCCGAAGTTGGCGAACGCGAAGTCCGGATCCGCGCTGTCCACCATGGACATCAGCGCGTTCGCGGTGAACAGGTCCGGAGCGTGGCCGGTGATCGGCAGGACCGGCTTCGGCTCCCAGCGCACGCTGGCCCGGGTGCCGAAGACTCCGTAGAGGTATTCCTTGCTCAGCACGCTGCCGGTGACCTTCCCGTTGTCCCGCAAGCGGTCCAGCAGGGTGTCGAAGCGCAGGTCCGACGCGCGGTCGAGGGTGCGGACCTCGCCCTGCGCCGCGTCGTAGACCGAGTTGGCCGGCACGCCGGAGCGGTCCGGGCGGACGCCGGTCATCATCATCACGTGGTTCGGGATCGTCTCCATCACGGGCAGCGAACGCGCCTGCGGGAAGGACGTCCCGGCTTCGCGCAGCTCGTGCAGGCGCGGGGTCAGCTGCGGGGTGATCTCGTCCGGCGAGCAGCCGTCGACGACCAGCGAGTAGACCCGCAGGGGCTTGTCACCGTCGGCCGCCCACGCCGCGGGGGACGCGGCGGAGAGCAGCACGCCGGTTCCGGCGACCTGGAGGAAACTGCGTCGGCTCAGCGAAGTCATCGCACGGGCTCCTCGACTCGGTGGATCTGCTGGGTTCCGGTGGTCACGGCGTAGGACATGACGTGCTGCGCGGCGCTGCCCCGGACGGTGCGGTCGTCGAGCGCGTACCAGTCCATCTGCGCGCGTTCCCGGGTGACGTCCAGGACGCTGAAGCCGTGCGAGTCGAGGTCGACGTACTTGATGTGCGGGTTGTTGACCTTGATCGCGCCGACGATCGCCTTCGAGACGGTCTGCGGCTGGACCTTCAGGATGTCGTCGATGTTGTCGCTGGTCACCGACGTGCAGACGAACTCGACGCCGACCGAGTTGCCGTCCCTCGGGTAGTCGCGGGGCGAGCTGGGCAGGTCGGCGGCCCACGCGGAGTGGATGTCGCCGGTGAGGAAGACGGTGTCCTGGATGCCCTGGTCGCGCAGCAGCGAGTAGACCGCGTTCTGGTCGGCCGCGTAGCCGTCCCACTGGTCGAGGTTCATCGGCAGGCCCTGGATCACCGGGGTGCCGGTGAGCTCGCCGAGCGCGCGCCGCCGCTCGACGGACAGCGTGGACGGGAACCGGACCGGCGCGATCATCACCGGGTTGCCGATCAGCTTCCACTGCGCCTGCGACTGCGCGAGTCCGCTGGTCAGCCACTGCAGCTGCGCGTCGCCGGTGATGGTCCGCGACGGGTCGTGGATGTCCTGGTCGAACCGGCTGCTGACCTGCTCGCTGCGGTAGGAGCGCAGGTCCAACATGGACAGTTCGGCGAGCGAGCCGAAGGTGAACCGCCGGTACAGCACGCCGCCGAGCTCGTAGCGCACCGGCATCCACTCGGCGTAAGCGCGCTGCCACGCGCGTTTCCGGTCGGCGTAGGAACCCTCGGCGCCTTCGGTGTGGTTCTCCGCGCCGCCGGCCCAGGCGTCGTTGACGGACTCGTGGTCGTCCCAGGTCGCGATGAACGGCAGGCGCGCGTGCAGGGCCTGCAGGTCGGGGTCGGTCTTGTACTGGGCGTGGCGGCGCCGGTAGTGCGGCAGCGTGATGACCTCGGCGGGCGGGTCGTGGGGCCGCACGACGACGTCGCGCGCCTGGTACTCGCCCGGCGCGTACTCGTAGAGGTAGTCGCCGAGGTGCAGGATCGCGTCGAGGTCGTCCCGGTCGGCGAGGTGGCGGTACGCGGAGAAGTAGCCGGCCTGCCAGTTGGCGCAGGACACCACGCCGAAGCGCAGCCGGTCCACCTGCGCGCCGAGCGCGGGAGCGGTGCGGGTGCGCCCGATCGTCGAAACCTGGCCCAGGGCGCGGAACCGGTACCAGTACCAGGCGTCCGGGGCCAGGCCTGCGACGTCGACCTTGACCGTGTGGTCGCGCCAGGCGCCGGTCGTCGTTCTGCCGCGGGCGACCACCTGCCGGAACTGCGGGTCGGCGGACACCTCCCACTCGACGGAGCAGTCCGGGCCGATGCCGGAGCCGGGGTCCGCGCCCGGGGCGGGTGTCACCCGGGTCCAGAGGACCACGTTGCTCGGGGTCGGGTCGCCGGAAGCGACGCCGTGGACGAAGACGTCCGGGGAACTGGCGGTTGCGGCCTTGGTGGTGCCCAAGGTGACGGCGGCCACGCCACCGGCCATGAGCAGGGTTCGACGACGGATGTTCACGCGTGAAACGTGATTGATTTTCGTCTTTTGTGGTACCCCGATCGGCACAACGTTGCGGAACCGTTCGACGGATGGTTTCCGGAATGGAATGCGACGTTCACGGCCTCACGGAGCGCGATCACGCAGGTGAGGGTCGTGCTGTGGCCGCGCTCACGCGCCGGAGCGCTCCGATGTGGACGGTGTCGGGGCCCAGCCCGCCGGCAGGACGACGTCGTGGTCGGGGCTGGTGGTGATGCCGACGTTGAGCACCTCACCGCGGAACGTCGTTCCGGACAGGTCGACGTCGGCGTCGAAGCGGGCGCCGCGGAAGTCGGCCTCGGTGTGGAACTCGGCGTCGGTCATCGACAGGGCGTTGCCGAAGTGGCTCTGGTCGAACTTGGTGGTGCCGGAGAACCGGGTGCGGCGGAAGTTCGCCCGGCCGTGGAACGTGGTGCCGGGGAACCAGGCGAGCTGGTGGAAGACCACGTCGTCGCAGCGGAACCGCCCGTACAACCGGCCAGGTCCGATGGTCGCGGCGGTGAACCACACCGGACCGTGGAACTCGGACCGGCTGAAGTTGTTGTCGCTGAACAACTTCCCGTACCGCAGGGTCAGCGTCCCGACCTTGCGGTCGGTCAGCTCGAAGTACTCCAGCGTGGCGCCTGTCAGGTCCAGGTCGTAGGCGGGGGCGCCGGTGTCGTCGACGCGCGGCAGCAGCTCCACCACGAGCCGCTGAGCGGTCAAGCGCACCTGGAGCCACCGCTCGGCTTCGTCCTTCTCCTCCTGCGTCTCGAAAACGGCGCCGTAGCGCTCGTGCGCGAACGGTCGCCGCAGGTAGGAGCACAGGACGTCGAGCACGGTCTGCGTGTAGTCGGGCCGGTTGCGGGCGAGCCCGGCGAGCGCGTGCAGTGCGCCTACGCGGACCTGATCGGTCTCGTGCCCGAGCAGCTCGACCGCGCGGGCGAACCGCTCGTCGGCGATCCGGTCCCGGTCGAGGTCGGCCCGCTGGTTCTCCAGCTCGTACCGCTCCCGCTCGGTCTCCTGCCGCAACTCCTCGGTCCGCCGCCGCCGGTCGTTGAGCCAGAGCGCGTAGAGGGCGACGACGGATCCGGCGGCGAGCCCACCGGTGCGCAGGGCGTCGGCTCCGGTGGTGCGGGTGTCGAAGATCAGCAGGGCGGTGCTGACTCCGAGGAGCACGACGACTGCGATGCAGATCGTCGCGACCAGACCGATCTTGCGCTCACCCATGCGTGTGATCTTCCCGCAGCAGCTCTGCGAAGATGCGCGCTCGATTCGGAGCCGGGAGCGGATCGAGTTTCCAGCCCTCCGGTAGTGCGACGCTCGCAGCTGTGTTGACCTCCGTGTTGTACAGCGACAGTGCTGGCAACGGGTCTGCCATGCGGAGATCGATCTCGCCGCTGAAATGAGCGCGTTGCAGGTCCAGTGAGTGCAGGTTCGCGTTGTTGAAGTTGGCTGGGCCGGTGAAGCGGACACCCCGGAGATCAGCGTTACCTGCGACTTCAATACCGGAGAAGTCGGCTTCTTCCAAGACATGCGCCGCGCGGAGGTGCAGGCCCCCGAGCATCGAGGCTCGTGCCAGTCGCAGGGGCCGCTGGAACGTGCTCTCGTCCAGGTCGAGCTTGCCGTGGAAGACGGTGTTCTGGAAGTGCGCCGCGTGCCGGAACGTGCAGGCGTACGCGCGCACGGTTCCCACGACGCGGCCGGCCAGGACGAATCGGTCCAGGTTCGCCGCGGCCAGGTCCAGGTCGTACTTCGGCGGGTCGGGCTCAGCGGTGGTGGGCAGCAGCGAGGTGATCAGCTTCCCGGCGGTCTGGCGAACCGTGCGCTCCCGGTGCAGTTCCGGGGAGATCTCGTCGTCCTGCCGGTCCAGCGTCCACTTCGGATGGTCGAACGGTCGGCGCAGGTAGGAGCACAGCACGTCGAGGACGGTCTGCGTGTAGTCCGGGTTGCTGCGCGCTAGGCCTGCGAGGGCGTGGAGCGCTCCGACGCGCACCTGGTCGGCCTCGTTGCCGAGCAGCTCGACCGCTCGCGCGAAGCGCTCGTCGGCGGTGCGGACGTGTTCCTGCGAGCTTCGGCGGTCCTCAAGGGCCTGTCGCTGCTGCTCGAGGGCGTAGCGCTCCCGGTCCAGGTCCTGGCGCTGGATCTCCAGCTCCTGCCGCTTCTCCTCGACCCGGCGCCGCCGGTCGTTGAGCCAGAGCGCGTAGAGGGCGACGACGGATCCGGCGGCGAGTCCGCCGGTGCGCAGGGCGTCGGCTCCGGTGGTGCGGGTGTCGAAGATCAGCAGGGCGGTGCTGACTCCGAGGAGCACGACGACCGCGATGCAGATCGTCGCGACCAGACCGATCTTGCGTTCACCCATGCGCGTGATTCTGCCGGGTGATCCTCGTCGTTCGGGCCCGGACGGCGAAAACCCGCGGCACCGTCGGGAGCGGTACCGCGGGCTCTCGATTCGATCAGCCGTTGGCCAGGGCCTGCAAGCGGTCCATGGCGCCGTTGAAGGTGTTCTTGTCGATCGGATCGGACGTGTACTGCCAGATCGTCCAGATCTGCCACGCGTGCGGCAGCTGGCCGACGGTGCTGGAGTAGCTGGCCACCCACAGCGGGTTGGTCGAGCTGAAGTCTCCGTCGACGCACTGGCTCCACCAGCTGTTGCTCGTGTAGATGACCGGGTAGCGCCCGGTCCTGGACTGGTAGGTGTCGCTGAAGTCCTTGATCCAGGACGTCATCTGGCTCTTGCTCAGGCCGTAGCAGGTCTCGCCGTACGGGTTGTACTCCATGTCCAGCGCGCCCGGCAGGGTCTTGCCGTCCTTCGACCAGCCGCCGCCGTTGTCCACGAAGTAGTTGGCCTGCGCCGCTCCGCTGGAGCGGTCCGGCAGCGCGAAGTGGTACGCGCCGCGGATCATGCCGATGTTGTACGACCCGTTGTACTGCTGGGCGAAGTACGGGTTGGTGTAGCCGGTGCTCTCGGTGGCCTTGACGTAGGCGAACCGCATGCCCTGGTCCCACCAGGACTGCCAGTTCACGTTGCCCTGGTGGCCGCTGACGTCCATGCCGGCCACGGTGGCCAGCGGGTCGACGACCGGCACGGCACGTTCCTCGCCGCCCTCGTGCTTTCGGATCTGCGAGCCCATCGGCGTGTCGGTCACCGGTTCGGATTGCGAGCCCATCGCGGGTTCCCCTCCTGGAACGGGGGTGCTGGCCAGCGCGGGCGCGCACAGGACGAGAGCACCTGCGCAGAGCATCGATGCTAGGGATAGCAGTGGTAATCGGCGACCACGTCCACTCGGACGGCTCATCGGGGCCTCCTGGTGTTGAATGCATTGCGTCGTCGGGGGACAACGCGGCTTGCCCCGGAAGTGTCGCGAATTGTTTTCGAAAGAAGTAGATCTTGTGTTAGTTTTTAACCAGATTGGCTTAATTCGGACAACCGAGGGTGAACTCTTCGCCACCAGCGGGTAGTTCTGCGGCGAGCACAACCTCTCGGCCGGGTTGAGCGTCAGAACCAACAGATCGATCATGACAGCCGTACTCGTGCGATCAACTGGTTGCAGGCGGTAGACGATCGTTGTGCGCGATCACGCGGATGGCCTGCCCGAACGAGGTAACGGCTACCCCGGGTGCCGCACATGATGTTCGACCGCCGGACCGATCCGGTCGTATGCTCCGAACGAGAACGGCCGGGCGAGTACGAGTGGAGGGCGCCCCAGGCATGACTGGCTGGACCGCGCCGGTGCCAAGCGCTCACGAGGTGACCGCCGAGGTGAACCGAGCCGACCGACGCCGCTTCGCGGCGGCCTGGGCGCACGTGCTCATGGGCACCAGCTACGTGCCCATGACGAGCGCCGAGATCGAAGGCCGCCTGCGCGGCTACACCGACCGCCTGGTCGATGCGCTGCTCAGCGAGCCCTTCGCCACCGCGGCCGCGCGAGAGGTCGGCGTCGACCTGGTCGCCGTGCACTTCACCAGCGCCGAATCGCTGGCCCGCACGATCGACCTGATCGGCGACGAGATGCTCGACGCCCTGGGCCTGGAGAGCAGCCCGGTCTGGCGGGACCGGATCGCGGCGCTGCAAGGCGCCCTGTGCTCCGGGTTCGTGCAGGCTGCGCGCAAGCGCACCCTCGACGAGCAGGAAGCCATCCGGCAGGCCGTGCTCGACGCCCGCGACGCCGTCGAACAGGCCCTGCGCACCAGCGAGGCGCGGTTCCGCGCGATCTTCGCCGAGGCCGCCATCGGCATCGGCATCGGCGACATGGGCGGCCGGATCCTCGAGGTCAACGACTCGCTGACCCGGATCATGGGCCGCTCCGCCGACGAGCTCCGCGCCATGCTGGTCTCCGACATGATGCACCCGGGCGACCCGGAGAGCGTCTGGCGGATGTACGAGGAGCTGGTCCGCGGTGAGCGCGAGCAGTTCCGGGTGGAGAAGCAGTTCAACCGCCCCGACGGCGCTCCGGTGTGGACGGAGATGATCGTGTCCCTGGTCCGCGGCGAGGACGGCCTGCCGCTCTACCAGGTGGCGCTGATCGAGGACGTCACCGACCGGATGATGCTGCAGGAGCGGCTGCGCCACCAGGCGATGCACGACCCGCTGACCCGGCTGCCCAACCGCGCGCTGTTCCTGGAGCGGCTCACCACCGTGCTGCGCCAGCACGAACCCGGCGACCGGGTCGCGCTCTGCTACATGGACCTGGACGGCTTCAAGGTCATCAACGACAGCCTCGGCCACCACGTCGGCGATGACCTGCTGGTCGCGGTCGCAGACCGGCTCGCCGCCGTGGTGCACGGCGACGACCGGCTCGTCGCGCGGATGGGCGGCGACGAGTTCGTGATCCTGCTGCAGAACTCGCTCGGCACCGGCCAGGCGGTCGAGGTCGCCGACACCGTGCTGGACGCGCTGGACGAGCCGTTCCGCGTCGGCGGCCACGAGCTGTCGGTCGGCGCGAGCATCGGCATCGTCGAGCGGCCGGTGAACGGGCAGACCGCCGCGGAGCTGATGCGCGACGCCGACGTCACGCTGTACTGGGCTAAGGCCGAGGGCAAGGGCCAGTGGGCGCTGTTCGACCCGGAGCGCAACGCCACCGAGGTCGCCCAGTTCCACCTGTCGGCGACGATGCCCGCCGCGCTGGAGCGCGAGGAGTTCTACGTCGACTACCAGCCGCTGGTCGGTCTGCGCGATCACAACGTGGTCGGGGTGGAAGCCCTGGTCCGCTGGGCGCACCCGGAGCTCGGGCGGCTCGGCCCGGACAAGTTCATCGGGCTGGCCGAGGAGACCGGGCTGATCGTGTCGCTGGGCCGGTGGGTGCTGCGGGAGGCCTGCCGCCAGGCCAAGCGCTGGCAGGACCAGTTCGGCTCGGCGGCGCCGTTCGTCAGCGTCAACCTGGCGGTGCGCCAGTCCCGCGACCCGAACCTGGTCGGCGACGTCGCGGAGATCCTGGCCGAGACCGGGCTCGAGCCGTCGCAGCTGCAGCTGGAGCTCACCGAGAGCGCGATCATGAGCACCGCCGACGAGCCGCTGGACGCGCTGCGCGCGCTGTCCCAGATGGGCGTGCGGATCGCCATCGACGACTTCGGCACCGGCTACTCGAACCTGGCCTACCTGCGCCACCTCCCGGTCCACGAGCTCAAGATCGCGGGCTCGTTCATGGAGGGCCTGCGCGACGCCGAGCGCGCCGACCCGGTCGACGCGCGCATCGTGTCGACCCTGGTGGACCTGGCGCACGCGCTGGGCCTGACGGTCACCGCGGAAGGCGTGGAAACCCTGGCCCAGGCCCGCAGGATGGCCGACATCGGCTGCGAAACCGGCCAGGGCTACCTCTTCGCCAAACCAGGCTCCCCGGAAGCGATCACCGCCTTCATCACCGAGCAGCTCGACTGAGCCACCGCACCACTGGTGGTTCGGCACCGGGGCTTGGTTCCGCAGCTCATCGGCCGTGAGCACTTTGTGGGGCCATGGCGCCAGAAAAGGCTCACGGGACTTGACCAGCAGGAACGGGTGGCTCAGCGGGGTTTGCCGTCGCGGCGGCTGCGCTGGGCTCGGGTGAGGCCGCCGTAGAGGACCGCTGCCGAGTTGACCAGGGCCAGGTGGCTGAAGGCCTGCGGGAAGTTGCCCGCGAAGGAGCGGGTCCGGGCGTCGTACTCCTCCGCGTACAGGCCCACGTCGTTGGCCAGCGCCACCAGCTCGCCGAACAACTCCTCGGCCTCCGACCGGCGGCCGATGTAGGCCAGCGCGTCGACCAGCCAGAACGAGCACGCCAGGAAAGCGCCCTCCCGACCGGTCAGGCCGTCGACCTCGTTGCGGGAATCGGTCGGCGTGTAGCGGTCGACCAGCACCCGGTCGTGCTGGAGCTCGCGCTGCACCGCCTCCACAGTGCGCACCACGCGCTCGTCGTCGCCGGGCAGGAACCCCACCGACGGCATCCGCAACGTCGCCGCGTCCAGAGTGGTCCCGCCGTAGTACTGGGTGAACGCGCCCAGCTCCGGGTTCCACGCCCGCTCCAGGACTTCCGCGTGCACCTCGTCGCGGATGTCCCGCCAGCGGTGCACCGGTCCGGGCAGGCCGTCCTCCTCCGCGGCGCGCACCGCCCGGTCGAACGCGACCCACACCATCACCCGGGAATGCGTGAAGTACTGATCGGGTCCGCGCACCTCCCACAGGCCGCGGTCCGGCTGCCGCCAGATCTTCTCCAGGTGGCGCAGCATGCCGCGCTGCAACGCCCAGGTCTCCTCGCGCTCCGGCAGTCCGCGCTCCCTCGCCAGGTGCAGCACGTCCATGACCTCGCCGTACACGTCGAGCTGGAGCTGCCGGTAGGCCGCGTTGCCGAACCGCACCGGCAGGCAGTCGCGGTGGCCCGGCAGCCAATCGGCCTCCCACTCCAGCAGGTGCCGTTCGCCGCCGATGCCGTACATGATCTGCAGGTCCGCCGGGTCGCCTGCGACCGCGCGCACCAGCCAGCTGCGCCAGGCCGCCGCCTCCGCCGAGCAGCCGAAGTCGTCCAGCGCCAGCAGCACCAGGGTCGCGTCGCGCAGCCAGCAGAAGCGGTAGTCCCAGTTCCGGTTGCCCGGCACGGCTTCCGGCAGCGAGCTCGTCGGCGCCGCGATGATCCCGCCGGTCGGCGCGTAGGTCAGCGCCTTGAGCGTGGCCAGCGACCGGTTCACGGCCGGCGAGTGCGGCCCGGAGTAGGAGATCTTGGTGGTCCACTCCCGCCAGAAGTCCTCGGCGTCGCCAACCTCCTGCTCCGGATCGATCGGCGCGGGGAGGTCGTCGGCGTCCGGGGACCACTGCATCACCCAGGACAGCTGCTCCCCGGCGCGCACCGTGCGGACCAGCTCGTGCGCCCGCTCGTGCTCGGCGCGCTGCGGCAGGACGTCGCCGCGCAGCACGGCGGTGTGCGGGCCGGCGATCGCGAGGATGAACTCGTCGAGCACCGGATCGATCTCCCGCACCCGCCGCACCCACGGCACCGCCTCGCCGTAGGCGAAGCGCACCACCCAGCGCATCTTGACGTCGACCTCGCCGGAGATGCCCCGCACGGTCCGCACCAGGCACGGCTGGGTGTCGTGGGCCTGCTCGTGCGGCGGCATGCAGTCGATCAGCCGCAGCACGCCGTCGTCGGTGTGGAAGTCGGTCTCCAGCACCAGGGAGTTGTCCCGGTACCGCCGCCGCACCTCGCGGACAGGCGAGGTCGGCGCGATCTGCCAGTGCCCGTCCTGCTCGGTGCCCAGCAGCCGGCAGAAGCACGACGGCGCGTCGAAGCGGGGCAGGCAGAGCCAGTCGATCGAGCCGTCCTTGCCGACCAGTGCAGCGGTGCGCAGATCGGACAGCAGCGCGTAGTCCTCGATCGGTCCCGGCCCGCTCTTCATCCAGCCGAGACTAGGCACCAGGCCCGGTGATCACAGTTCCAAGTGGACTCAGGAGCGCTCGGCGGCGACTTCGGTCAGGACGCTGTTCGGGATGATGGCTTGCACCGCTTCGTGCAGGTTGAGGCCGAGTGCGAGACCGCCGAGCAGTTCCGGCAGGACGCTGCCCGGCACCTTGCGGACGCCCGGCCAGTCGGACGGCACGCGAGCCAGCGAGGTGCAGGCCGGGACCAGCTGGCTGCCGTCGGACATCTCCGCGGTGTAGAGCATGCTGTCCTCCTCGTCCGGCGCGTAGAGCAGCAGCTCGGCGTCGAGGACCGCGGCGGGCAGCGCGGCGTCGGCCATCCGCCCCTCGGCGATCTCGACCAGCACCCGCTCCAGCTCGTTGGTCGGCTCCGGCCGCTGGGTGACCAGCTCGGAGGGCTCGTAGCGGTCGTTGAGCTGGAACTCCGGGTCGATCTCGCCATCGGGGTCGATCCGGTAGGCGCCCACGATGCCCTCCGGCGGCACGTCGCCGCCTTCGCTCGCGTAGCCGGGGTCGGTGATGTAGAGCCAGCTGTTCGGGTTCTCCTTGGCGTGCTCGCGCATCTCGTCGGTGATCGGCGGGACGAGCTGGCCGAGGTCGGGCTGGTTCGGTTCGGACATCGGGGCTCCGTGCTGTTGATCTTGACGCCCCGCTGCTGCTGAGCGCGCCCCCGAGGGTCCCATCCGGGTTCCGGCGCCTGCAGACCGTCCCCCGAGGACCAGCCGTTCCGAGGTGCCGCCGCGACGGGTCCCGGGGGAGACTGGCTGCAGGGTTCGGGGAGGGGAGGCGGCGATGATCGGTCAGCGGGAAGCGTTGCGGTTGTTCGGGTGCGAGGTGTTCGACCCCGCCGGTCATCGGATAGGCATCGTCGGTCAGCTGTTCATCGAGGACGACACCGAGCAGCCCGCCTGGGTCACCGTCCAAACCGGACTCTTCGGGACGAACGAGAGCTTCGTGCCGCTGGACGGCGCCGCCTTCGACGGCGACACGCTCACCGTCGCGGTGGGCAGGGAAGCCGTGCGGTTGGCCCCGCGAGTCGATCTGGTCAAGGGCGATCTGCCGCTGGCGCAGGAGCGCGCGCTGTACTTGCACTACGGGATGACCTACGGCGTGGCCCCCGACGGCGCCGGCGACGAGATCGAGCCCGAGTACGTGGAGGCGGTCCGCCTCCGGCTGCGGCGCTGGGTCGCCGCCACCTGATCACCCCGTCGTGTTGGCAAGCCGCTCACGCGTTGAATACAGCGAGTGCCCGTCCGAATAGCTGGACGTCTGGGCAAACTCGCGTTTAACAGTTTTTCACGAGCCCGTCGCAGACCGCGGCGGGCTCGATTTTGCCTGCTCATTCCCGGTCGGTAAGGCAGAGCTGGGAATGCGTTCACCCCACCGCACGATTGTGTGGCGACAAATCGCCAACATCACCCGTCCGAGTGTTTTCCCTGGTTACGTTCCGCCGTGAAACACCTTCGCTCGGCCCCACCCGAGCGTCTGTCTAGGAGGGGAAACATGAGGAAGCTGCTCTACGGCACCGGGGCAGGCGTTGCCGCGGCGGCGCTCGTGTTCGCCGGGACTCCCGCCGGCGCACAGCCGCAGATCGAACTCGCACCGCTGTTCCTGCACCCGCAGGCCAAGGTCGCGAGCGCCGATGACTCGGACGTCTACATCGTCAACCTCAAGGACGACATCGCCGCCCAGGGCGTCGCCGAGGAGCTCGGCGTCCAGCCCCGCCACGTCTACAACGCGACGCTCAACGGGTTCTCCGCCAAGCTGAGCCCCGAGCAGCTGGACAAGGTCCGGGCCAGCTCCAAGGTCGAGAACATCTCCCAGAGCTACCGCATCCAGGTCGAGCCGGCCAAGCAGCAGGCCGTCGAGTCCTGGGGCCTGGACCGCCTCGACCAGCCGGCCCTGCCGCTGGACGACAACTACGCCCCGAAGGGCACCGGTGAGGGCGTCACCGCCTACATCATCGACACCGGCATCGACCCGTCGCACCCCGACTTCGGCGGCCGCGCCGAGGTCGGCTTCGACGCCACCGGCGGCGACGGCACCGACAAGCACGGCCACGGCACCCACGTCGCCGGCACCATCGGCAGCGAGACCTACGGCGTGGCCAAGGCCGCGAAGCTGGTCGGCGTCCGCGTGCTGGGCGACGACGGCAGCGGCACCACCGAGCAGGTCGTGGGCGGCATCGACTGGGTCGCGCAGAACCACAACGGCCCGTCGGTGGCGAACATGTCGCTGGGCGGCCCGAAGGACCCGGCGCTGGACGAGGCCGCGACCAAGCTGGTCGACAGCGGCGTCTTCCTCGCGGTGGCCGCCGGCAACGAGAGCCAGGACGCCGAGAACACCTCCCCGGCCAGCGCCGAGGGCGTGTTCACCACGGCCGCGTCCGACAAGAACGACGGCTCCGCCGAGTTCACCAACTTCGGCGCCACCGTCGAGGGCTACGCGCCCGGCGTGGACATCGTGTCGACCGTCCCGGGTGGCGGCACCGAGACGATGAGCGGCACCTCGATGGCCAGCCCGCACGTGGCCGGCGTCGGCGCCCTGTTCCTGCAGGCCAACCCCGACGCGGCTCCGGCCGACGTGGTCAAGGGCCTCCAGGGTCAGGCCTCCAAGGGCGTGATCCAGAACGCGCCGTCGGGCACGATCACCGACCTGCTGCAGATCGGCGACCTGTGATCCGGTAGCGATGCGACCCGCGGGCCCTTCCTGAGATGATCGGGAAGGGCCCGCGTCGTGTCCGCTGCTGCATTCGGGGGACGCCGGGATGCGGCCGAACGGGGTCAATCCAAGGTCGCTGCGCACCATCGTGCGAAAGTCGGTTCCAGCGATCGTTCCCGGTGGATACGTTGCCATCAACGGGGGTTTTCAGTGTCCATCGCGGTACCGGTGCTGAATCGGTGCTGTCGGGCACACGAGGAGGGGTGTGCCGTGCTTCCCGGATACACCGAGGACTTGGCGCAGTCGACCGCTGTCGACGAGCCTGCGGCGGAGACCGCGACCACGGAGCCGCTGACCGAGCGGGCCGTGCGGGCGCAGGTCGCGTCGGTCGCCCGCGCCGCGCGGGCGCAGGCGGGCAACGGCGGCGTGCTGCAGGTCGTGCACGGGGCCAAGCGGGTCGGTTGGGCTGCTTACGAGCTGCAGCGCAACGCCGCGCAACTGGTCCAGGGCGTGGCCAAACCGCCGTACGTGACGACCGGACCGCTCGACTCGCTGGAATCCCGCAAGCTCGCCGAAGGCGTGCAGTACCAGGTGCTCTACGACCGGTCCGCGCTCGCGCTGCCGCCGCAGCTGGACATCACCACCAAGCTGGTCGCGCAGGGCGAGCAGGCCCGCGTGATCCACGTGGCGCCGACCAAGCTGATCATGGTGGACAACGAGATCGCGCTGATGCCGCTCACGGTCGCCGACAACACGGTGGAGAGCGCGGTGGTGGTGCGCAGTTCGGCGATGCTGGCCGCGCTCGGCCGGATCTTCGACGACATGTGGCGCTTCGCCGCGCCGTTCACCGCTGCCCAGGACCTGTCCGGCGAGGACATGCAGCCCACGGAGGAGGAGCGGTGGATCCTGTCGCTGCTGGCCTCCGGGGCCACCGACGACACGATCGGCCGGCTGATGGGCTTCAGCGCCCGGACCGCGCACCGCAGGGTCCGCGAGCTGATCGCCCGCCTCGGCGTCGAAACCCGCTTCCAGGCGGGCATGCAAGCCGTCAAGCTCGGCTGGCTCTGACCAGGGGCTCCCGCAACTTCAATGGAAATCGAAGGTCGAAATTCCATTGAAATCGCGGGAGTCGTCCGCAGGCCCCGGCGTGTCGGGCGACGACACGCCGGTGATCCGCAAATTCCATTGAAATCGAATGTCCAATTTCAATGGAATTTGCGTGACGCCGGAGCCAGGACGGCGTCGGCGGATGGTT
>NZ_JBEOVY010000109.1:0-20641 GCF_040295745.1 Saccharopolyspora sp. NPDC002686 | reverse complement strand
GAGCGGCTGAACCGAAGAAACAGGTGAAACACGATGGGCATCCTCGCGCTGCTGGTCTTCATCGCTGTCACCGTCGTGATGAACGTCCCGCTCCGGAGACCGATCTCCGAGTCCCTGCTCGTAGCCCTCCTGGCCACCGCGCTCGTCGGCGGCAAGGACGCGCTGTCGCTGCTGTGGACCGGAGTCTGGGACGCGCTCGACAACGACGTGACCTTCGCCGGCATGGCATTCGTCTTCATGGGCGTGATCGTCTCGGCCACGGGCCTCATCGAACGGCTCATCCAGATCTTCAACTCCGTCTTCGGCCGCCTGCGCGGCGGAGCGGCCTACGTCTCGACGGCAGGATCCGCAGCCATCGGACTCGTCGCCGGATCGACCGCGGGCAACGCCGCCACCGTCGGTTCGGTGACGATCCCGTGGATGAAGGAGAACGGCTGGTCGCGTGCGCGGGCCGCCACCCTCGTGGCCGGCAACTCCGGTCTCGGCGTCGCGCTGCCGCCGAACTCGACCATGTTCATCATCCTGGCGACGCCGGCCGCCGTCGGCGTGAGCGCCGGTGACGTCTACGTCTCGCTGTTCGTCGCCGGCGCCTACTGCGTGCTCTACCGCATGCTCGTCGTCTTCATCTGGACCCGCCGCGACGGCATCGAGCGCACCGACTCCCGCCACCTCGCACCCTTCCGCCGGGCGCTGTCGAGCGGGTGGACGTCGATGACGATCTTCGCCGGCATCCTCATCCCCGTGCTGCTCACCTTCGGGCCGCTGTTCAACTGGCTGGAGTCCGAAGCCCGGATCGGCGAAGCGGCCATGGGAGAGATCTCCATCATCGTCTGGGTGCCGATCCTCATCTCCCTGATCGCGCTCATCGAGGGCCGCAAGCGCCTGCGCGGCAACTGGGGGAACCTCCGCCGGGCGATCCGAGCGGAAGCACCGCAGTTCGCCACGGTGGGCATTTCCCTCTTCGCCGCCCTGGCCGCCTCGAACATCATGAGCGAGCTCGGAGTCGGACCGCAGCTCTCCGAAACGCTGGCCCGGATGGACCTGCCCAAACCACTGCTCGTCCTCGTCGTCTGCCTCACCGCGGTCCTGGTGGCCACGCCGCTGTCCTCGACGGCGACGGCAGCGGCCATCGCCGCTCCGGCGGTCATCGCCCTGGGCACCGTCGACGTCCCGGCCGTCGTGGCCATCTGCGCGATCCTGGTGTGCACCTCGACCGAGGGCGCCTCCCCTCCGGTGGGCGCACCCATCTACCTGGCCTCCGGCATGGCCGAGGTCAACCCCCAGAAGACGTTCGTCCCGCTCATCATCTGGTTCGTCGTCCCCGTCATCGCCATCGGGTGGCTCATCGCCATGGGCTGGCTGCCGATTCCGAGCTGAGAGGATCCGCTGTGAAGAAGGCCCTCGAATTCATCTTCTGGATCGCCCTCGTCGCTTTCCTCGCGCTTGGCGCGCTCATCGTGCTCGGCCAACTGCTCGGCGTCGTCGCCCTCAGCCCCGGGCTCGTCGAGGGTGCCGCGTCCGCGCTCAACTGGTCGGCGTTCAGCTCAGCGACGGCCTGCGCGCTGGCCGCCTTCGCACTGCAGTACTTCCCGAAGGAGAAGTCGACCGACGGGCCCGGCGCCGAGCAGTCGTGAGCGTCCCGCCGCCGCGGTGTCCGGGCCGAGCGGATCCGGACACCGCAGCGCGCAGGACGAGCGGATCAGGAGTCGAAACCGGTCCTCAACCGGGTCCAGAGCTCCTGGGGGTCCTCAGACCGCTCTGCGTAGCGCAGCGCTTGACCGACCAACAGCACGGCGGTCGCTTCGAGGTGGTCCCGCATCGCCTGCGCTGCGCCGGGGCCGTCGCCGGCGAGGATCGCATCGATGATCGGATCGTGTTCGCCGATGATGTCGGAGTACTCCCGGCTCCGGCCGGCCGTCGAAGCCCCGAGCAGTCGGGTCGAAACCCGCAGCTGATCGACGATCCGGTGACCGCGCCGCATGCTGCCGGCCTCGAGCACGATGCCGTGCAGTTCCTGGTCGACGGCGAAGAAGCGCGTCTCCTCGTCCTGCTCGGCGGCCTCGCACATCTGCCGGCGCAGTTCCGCCGCCTCGGCGGTGAAGGACTCGTCGGCGTACAGGGCGGCGCGATGGGCGGCCGGGACTTCGAGGGCGAGGCGGATGGAGAAGATCTCCGCGACGTCCTCGGGCGTGGTGGGGATGATCTGGAAGCCGCGGTTGCGCACGAAGCGGATGAGACCGGCCTCCTCCAACCGCAGGAGGCCTTCGCGGACCGGCGAACGCGAGACGCCGAGCTCGTCGGAGAGCTGGTAGACGCTGTACCACTCCTGCGGACGCATCGTGCCTTCGATGACGGCGGAGCGCACGTGCTCCATGACGACTTCGGTGAGGCTCGGCCCTCTACCCGTGCTCATGATGTTCCCGTCCGGCCTCGGCGCCGGATGCGGAGCAGCGATCACGGGCCAGCGGCTCTTGCGTCTGCGGCTACCGGACCATCGTATCGCTGCGGAGCCGATTCGCCGGGGCACCCCGGGTTCGCGCCGAGCGCAACGCCGAACGGCGCGGGGGAGCTCACCCCGTCGTACGGGCAACCTCATCGAACTGTCCAAAGTGGAAGCACTACGCCCGCCGAGCTCGCCGGAAATGCCCTTGCCGGAACGGCATTTCCGGCGATCTCGGTCCCGGGTCGTCAGGCGGGTTCGCCTGGTGGGGGCAGTTGGACTTCGAGGCCGTACTGGGGCGCCAGGGTCATCGCCCGGTGGAGCTGTTCCTCGGACATCGGCTGCGGAGGCACTCCTGGTTCGGCCTTGTCGCCGACGCCTGCGAAGTAGCGGTCCATGCCGCCCGGGGTGTACATCGTCAGGGTCTTGCCCGGGTGGACTCCGATGTTGCGGAGGCTGTGGACCGTTCCCCTCGGGACGAAGACGAAGTCCCCCGGGCCCGCCTGGAAGGTTTGGCCACCGCTGAAGAACTCCAGGTCACCGGCCAGGACGTAGATGCCTTCGTCCTCGTGGGCGTGGATGTGCGGGGGCGGGCCGTCGCCGGGTGGGACCGAGACCTCCATCAGGCTCAGGGAGCCTCCGGTGTTCTCCTTCGTCGCCTTCAGCGTGTAGATGTCCGCGCCGATCCAAACCGACTCCCCTTCGTCGGCGGGCACGTGCAGGAGTCCCTTCGGGGCATTGCTGGTCACTCGACCTCCATGGTTCGACGTGAGTTGTCGCGCTCAGCTGCGCAGGACGATCGCGGCGTTGATCCCGCTGAAGGCGACGCTGTTGGACACCGCCAGCCGGATCGGTGCCGCCTTGGCGGCCTGACCCACCAGGGACAGGTCTTCATCGATGGGTTCGTGCAGGTTCGGGTTGCCGTGGACGAATCCGCCGCGCAGTTGCAGCGCGGTGGCGATCAGCTCCTGCAACCCCGCTGCGGTCAGGCAGTGCCCCACCAGCGGTTTCGTGGAGTTGACCAGGGGTGCGGAGCCGAAGACCTCGGTGAGGGCGTGGGCCTCCGCGGTGTCGCCGGCCTTCGATCCGGTGCCGTGGGCGTTGACGTAGTCGACCTCGTGCGGCCGGACTCGGGCCGATGCGAGCGCGGCGCGCAGTGCGGCGGCTTGGCCCGCCGGGTTCGGATCGGTGCCGCGGCGGGCGTCGAGGCGTTGGCCCCAGCCCGCGATCGACGCCAGGGGGCGCACTCGCGCGCGGCTCTCGAGCACGATCGCTGCCGCGCCTTGGCCGTGGACGAAGCCGCGTCGTTGCGCATCGAACGGGCGGCAGAGCTGCCACGGAGCCACCTCCTCGTCCGGTGCGGCCATCGCGCCGCTGTCGCGGAAGGCGCGGAGCTCAGCAGCGGACAGCTCCGCCACCGGTGCCACCACCAGGCAGGAGTCGACCTCGCCCGCGGCGACCAGGCGAGCGCCGAGGATCGCGGCGACCGTGCTGCTGGCCGAGGCAGCGCCGGCTGTCCAGCCCTCGCCCGCGACGCCGGTCGCTTCGCTGACCGTCCCGACGACGTCGGTGTCCAGGTGGGTGAGGACGTGCGAGGGCCGCAGGCTGCTCGGTCGGTCGTGGAATCCGCGCAGGGCCTCGGCGTGGTAGCCGAGCGCGAGGTTGTTGCCCGCCACGATCAGAGCGGTGTTCTCCCGATCCTCGAGCCCGGCCGAACGCAACGCCTCTTCCGCGACGCACGCGGCGGTCTGCCCGGGCAGGGCGGATCGGCGGGTCGCGCGTTGGAGCCGGGCCGCTGCGTCGGGGGCGTCGTGCAGATGGCGCTGCGTCCAGGCCGCGACGGAGAACCCGTCGAGCTGCGCGGCGACTCCCGCCCTGGACTCGGCGGGCAGGTCGACCGCGCGCACCCCGCTCCGGCCCTCGCGCAGGGCCGCGGTGAAGCCGTCCAGGTCGTCGGCGACGGAGTTGAGCACGCTCGCGCCGGTGATCAGGACCTCGCGCCTCACCGGGCGACCTTGCGGGTCTTCGGGGCGATCCCGTAGGGCGTGCGGAGGAACGGGTAGCCGGGCAGTCGCACGCGGCGGCGCGGCGGGTGGTGCCACAGCTTCGACCAGTCGATCTCCCCGCCGCCCAGCCATTCCCGGACTCGCGGATCGGTTTCCTCCGGTGCGTCAACGCCTTCCGCGATCAGCACGAGCCCGGCGCGCAGTTCCTCGTTCGTGCTCGCTCGCACCACCGCTCGGGCGGTGAGGTGGTCGCGGCCGGTTTGCAGCGTCCACGCGGTGGCGGTCGGTTCCGGAGTCGTCGGACCGGCGACGAACTCGGCGAGCCTGGCGGCGACCCGGCGCAGCGCGTCGTCATCGGTACCGCTGATCGGGAACACCATCGACGTCCCGCCCCAGGAGCCGTCCGGCGAGTCCGCGGCGGGTGGTTCCTCCAGCACCACGTGGGCGTTCGACCCGCCGATGCCGAAGGAGCTGACGCCCAGCCTCCGGGGAGCATCACCGGGTTCCCACGGCACGCTGCCCTGCGCCACCTCGGCCGGCTGGTCGTGGATCTCCAGATCCCCGTTCATGCCGAGGATCCCGGCGCCGGTGGGGATCGCCCCGTTGCCCAGGACCAGCACCGCCTTGGCCAGGCTCGCCGTGCCCGCAGCGCCCTCCAGGTGACCGATGACGGCCTTCACCGTGCCGATCCACAACCGCTCCCCCGGTCCCGCGAAGCGCACCGGCCCCGCTGCGTGCTCGCGGACCAGTTCGCGCAGACCGTTGAGCTCCTCGACGTCCAACTTCGTCCCGGGCGCGTGGGCTTCGAGGTAGCCCAGCGACGCCGGGTCCACGTCGCCCTGCGCGAGCGTCCGGCGCAGCAGCCGGGCTTGGGAACCGCTGTCGGTCTTGACCAGTCCGCCGGCCCGGCCGTCGTGGTTGGCCGCCGCGCCCCGGATGATCGCCAGCACCGGGTCACCGGCTTCCAGCGCGTCGTCGAGCCGCTTGACCACGAAGCACAGCACGCCTTCCCCGCGCACGTACCCGTTGGCGTCGTCGGAGAACGGGCGGCACGTCCCCGTCGGCGACAAGGCACCCATGTGCGCCAGCGCTCCGGTGAGCCATCCCGAGGCGTAGACGTTGGAGCCGCCGACGATGGCGGTGTCGAAGTCGCCCGCGCGCAGCCCGGAGGCCGCCAGCGCCAGTGCGCTCAGGCCGCTGGAGCAGGCGGTGTCGACCGTGATGCTGGGGCCGCGCAGGTCGAAGAAGTTCGAGACCCGGTTCGACAGGTAGGCGGCGATGCTGCCGGTCAGCGAGTAGCGGTCCAGCACGCCGGTGCTGATCATCCCGTCCCGGAAGTCGCTCGTGGACGAACCGACGAACACCCCGACCTCCTGGCCGCGCAGGCTGCTCGGCGCGATGCCCGCCGACTCCAGCGCCCGCCAGGTGGTCTCCAGCAGCAGCCGCTGCTGCGGGTCCATCCACACCGCCATCCGCCCGACCACGTCGAAGAACCCGGCGTCGAAGGTGTCCACATCGGACACGAGAGCGGCGGTCAGCCCGCCTTCCCCGGCCACCTCGGCGTCGTAGCCGACGAGGCGTTCGGCGGGGACCGGTCCCATCGCGGGACGGCCGGCCAGCAGCGTCTCCCAGAACTCGTCGACGTCGTCACCGCCCGGCACCCGGCAGGACATCCCCACGATCGCCAACGGAGCCAACTGCGCATTCTTGGTCACCGGGCTATCTCCTCTGCTCGTCCGTACCGCTGCTCGACCAGCCGCCGGAAATCGGCGGAACCCCAAGCCTTTTCGTGCCTGCCGACCTCGACCTCGATCGCGGCGTCGCCCGCGGCCAGCGCCTGCTCGGCGAACTGGCCTTTGAGCAGCTCCAACGCGTACCGCGGCGCCCGCGCCATCCCACGCGCCAGCTCGAGCGCGGTGTCGAACACCGACTCGTGCGGCACGACCTTCACCGGCGCCGAGCGGGCGCGGAGCTCGGCTCCCGCGTAGCCACGAGCGGTCAGCAGCATCTCGGTGCCGAGGGTGTGCCCCAGGCGACTCGGTAGCAGCCAGGTCGTGCCGTACTCCGGGACCAGGCCGTAGTTCAGGAAGTTCGCCGCGTAGCGGGAGCGCTCGGAGAGCACCGGCACGTCGGCGTACAGGCCGAAGCTGAGCCCGCCGCCGATGGCGTGGCCCTGCATCGCCGCGACCACCGGCAGCGGGCAGTGCGGGAAGGCCCGGACGAACGGTTCGACGTCGGCGCGCTCGTCGGTCAGCAGGTACTCGCGACTGGCACCGGCGGCGAACACCGTGGGCAGGCCAGCAGCGACGATCACGTGCACCGCGGGGTCGGACGCCGCCTCGGCCAGCGCGGCCGGGACGGCTTCGACCAGGGCGGACGAGATCGCGTTGCCGCCCCGGGAATCGGCCACGGTGACCACCGCGACGCGGCCGTCGATCTCGACCGCCACGAGATCGCTCACAGCAACCCCTCCTCGCGCAGCCGCTGCACCCGGGAACGCACGCCCGGATCGGTGACCGCTCGTTCGAACATGCGGTGCGCGTGGTCGAAGTAGTCCTCCGGCAGCGGATCGAGAATCCGGTGGCAGGACTTCAGATCGCCAACCGCCTCAGGCCTCGGCATGCGCCGCAGTGCGCGCAAGATCCGCCGCAGCGCCTCTTCCGGTTCTTCCACCACTTCGTCGGCCAAACCGAACGCGTGGGCCTCGGCGGCGTCGAGCTCGTCAGCCAGGACCGACCTGCGGAACACCTCCCGCGTGCCGATCCGGGCCGAGACGAACGGGGTGATCAGCGCCGGTACCAGGCCGATCAGCAGTTCGGTGAGGCGGAAGCGCGCGTTCGGCCCGGCCAGCACGAAGTCGCAACTGCTCGCCAGCCCCACCCCGCCGCCCGTCGCGCGGCCGTCCACCACCGCGACGGTCACCAGCGGACTGGTAGCCAGCCCGGACAGCAGTTCCCACAAAGCCCTTCCGTCCACGGCCGTCCAGGAACCTGGAGACTCCACTATGGACAGATCGATTCCGGAGCAGAAGGAGTCCCCTTCTGCGGTCAGGACGACCGCACAGCAACCCGGTGTCCGCTCCGCGATGCGAAGGCCGCCGAGCAGCTCGCCCACCACATCACCGCGCAAGGCGTTGCCCGCTTCCGGACGGCACAACCGCAGCCGCGCGCAAGCACCGCTGATCTCCACGCTCACTGGAGCCATCGGTATTCCCTGCGGTAGTCGGCGACCGAGGCCAGCACCGCTCGCGGACGCCCGCCGGTTCCCCAGCTCTCCAGCTCCGCACCGTCGACCTCGCCGTGCTCGGCGCCGAACCCGACGGCCTGCGCCCGGTCCACGGCCGCGTCGTAGTCCTCGACGGTCAGCCTGGTGCGGTCCGCGAGTTCGCGCTCCAGCCCGGTTCCGGCGACCAGCTGCCGCGCACCGGGCACGACTTCACCGGCGAGGAACTCCGAGGCGCACCCGGATCCGTAGCTGAACACGCCCACCGACAGCCGCTCCTCGGTCGGCGCCGCGGCGATCGCGCTGATCAGCGCCAGCAGAGTCGTTCCGGAGTAGATGTTGCCGACCTGCTCGGGGAACCGCAGCGAGGGCGCCACCCGGCGTGCGAAGTCCTCTTGCTCACCACCCCGGCCCAGGTCGGACAGCTTGCGCACGCCGGTGCGGTGCGCGCCGCGGACCATCCCCGGGAACGGGGTGTGCATCGCCAGCAGGTCGTAGGACTCGACGAAGTCGACCCCCGGCTTGCGCGCGGCGTGGTCGGCGAACGCGCCCAGCAGGCAGTCCAGGTAGGCCATCAGGGACAGGTCGGTGTCCATCACGTCGACGTCCGGCGCCGGGCGGAAGAAGTCGGGCGTCTCGTAGCCGTAGCAACCGGAGGTGCCCAGCTCCAGCTCGACGATCCGGGGCTCCTCCCCGACCAGCACCGCCACCGCCGCGGCACCCTGCGCGGGCTCCATGTACGAGCCCCGGGTCGGCACCGGGGTGTCCGAGGCGATCACCAGCGCCCGGCTGCCCGGTTCGGCGGCCACCACCGACGCCGCCAGCTGCAGGGCCGCGACACCGCCGTGGCAGGCCTGCTTGACCTCGAACAACCGGCACTGACGCGGCAGGTCCAGCAGGCGGTGCACGTGCGTGCTCGCCGCCTTCGACAGGTCCAGCGGCGACTCGGTGGCCACCACCAGCGTCCGGATGCTCCGGCGTTCGGCGTCGGTGAGCGCGTCGACGACCGGCCGGGCCGCGGTGGCCGCCATCGCCACGATGTCCTCACCGGGGGCGGCCACGCTCTTGCGCCGCAACCCCAGGTTTCCGATCCGCGCCGAGTCGAGACCGCGAGCGGCGAACAGGTCCTCGGTCTCCAGGTAGGCGCTGCCGCAGTAGGCGCCCACCGCGTCGATGCCCACCCGATGCGCGTTTCCGAAGTTCATCTGTGCTTTCCTTCCGACCCGGGTGCCGCCCCGCCCCAGGAGGCGAGGCGGCCCGGTCACGGTTCGTTCGCGTTGGCGTTCGCCAGCAGCACGTCGACCAGGCCACCGATGTCGTGCACTCCGGCGAAGGTCTCGGAGTTCAGCTCCAGCCCCATCGCGTCGAGCGATCCGACGACCACGTCCATCCGGTCCAGCGAGTCGCAGCCCAGGTCGGTCATGCTGCGGTCCTCGCCGATCTCGGCAGGGTCGATGTCCGGGCGCACCGACAGGATGTTCGCGCGCACCACCGCGAAGACCTCTTCCCTGGTCAGCACGGCATCCCCTACGCGTTCGCGGCGAGGTGCTTGACGAACGCCTCGGGCGTGCCGTGCTCGTAGAGGGATTCGACGGTCTCGGCGACGCCGAGCTCGGACTTGATCATCGCGACGTACTCCACCGCGAGGATGGAGTCCAGGCCCAGCTCGGTGAAGCTGGTCGCCACGTCGATCTTGCTCACCTCCACGTAGAGCACCTCGGCCAGCAATGCCAGCGCCGTGCTCTCCACGGAGGTCTTGGTCTCCCCGCTCATCCGATTCCCTTCCACTAGTTCCCGCCCTGCCACCTGATCGCGGCGCACGCCGACATCTCCCCCGCGCCGGCGAATCCGGCGAGCACCACCAGCGATCCGGGCGCGATCCGGTCGGCCCGCAGCGCGTGGTCGAGGCTGACCGGCACGCCGGCGCCGAAGAGGTTCCCGTAGGAGTCGAAGGTGTCGAAGTGCTTGGCCGGGTCGATTCCCAGGTCCCGCGACCAGTTCCGCAGCAGCAGCCGGTTCGGCTGGTTGGTGATCAGCAGATCGACGTCGGCCACGTCGTGCTCGATGCGGCCGAGCACCTCGCGGACCACCTCGGGCACGATCTTGGTGCCGCGCTCGATGACGTTCTGCGCCTTGGTGTTGTCGAACCCGACGTCCATCTCCGCGGTGCCCGGTTCCCAGTACAGCCGGCCGTCGGCGAGGGTGATGTTCACGTCCGGCGCGAACTCCGGGTGGTGCTGCACCTTCGTGGCCAGGATCGGCGATTCGTCCGACGCCGCCACCAGCGCCACCGCCGCACCGTCGCCCGGCACCGACGCGTGCGCCGAGGTCCGCACGCCGGGCTGGGTGAAGATCTTGCCCGCGTTCTGCGACACGCACAGCAGCGCGGTCCTGGCCCCCTGCTCCTGGAGCACCTTGCGCGCCAGGTCGAGCATGTGCGGGAACACCACGCAGTGCCCGTTGTGGAGGTCCACTATGGACTCCGGTTGTGCGCCGAGCCGTCGCGCGACCTCCGCGCCGGAGCCCAGGAATGGCACGTCCGGGAGCGCGTTGTAGGTGATCAGGACGTCGACGTCGCGGAGCACGCCGGTTCCGTGCCGCTCCGCCAGCGCGTGCGCGGCCTGCTCGATGAGGTCGGCCCCGGTCTGCTCCCGCGAGGCGTACCGGCGGAACTCCGGCGCCCGGAACATCGGGTTGCGCAGCAGCGGGTCGTCCGGCCGCGAGTACTGCTCGAAGTACTCGCGGCCGACCTGGTCCGGCGGCTGGTAGCTGGCGACGTCGATCAGGCTGACCGGCTTCACCGCACGACCCCCGGCACGATCGGGATCCCGTTGCGCTGCCGGTGTTCGAGGATGGCCTTGGTGTTGTCCATCTCGATGCGGTGGCCGGCGTTGAAGTACCGCCACAGCTCGCCGACCCACACCCGGTCCGGGCCGGGCGACTTCTCCGGGTACGGGTTCTCGGCGTAGTACGGGTGGTGGCAGTTGGTCATCATCACCACCGACCCCGGCTTCTTGAGCACCAGCTCGGCGGGCAGGACGCGGAAGAGGTAGATCATCCACAGGTCCTCGCCCTGGTCCCAGGCGGCGTGGTAGTCGATGGTCATCGCGTCCGGGTTGGACTCGATGCGCAGGAAGATCCGGGTCATCTCGTCCACCCGGTCCCAGCCCACGTGCAGCCCGGTGTCGTCGACCGGCTGCAGGCCCCGCACGCTGAAGGTGTACTCCTCCTGGCTGTGCACGTCGGCCAGGTAGTCGAACACGTCGCGGGGCGGGCAGTCGATGTAGGTGTGCAGGGTGCAGAAGTCCCCGTAGACCTCCTCGTGCGGGTAGGAGTCCTTGGTGGCCTTCTTGGCCTGCTCGACGATCTCGGCCATGGACCGGGTCTCGCAGCGGGCCAGCCCTGGGATCTCGGCCAGTTCTTCGTCGGAAACCCTCACTTCGGCGATGTCCTCTCGGTCGAATCATCGGTCGGCACGAACGGCAGGTAGGGCGGCATCTCGTCGGGGCGCATCTCGACCGACACCAGCGACGGACCGGTGGTGCTCCCGGCCAGGAAGGCCCGCAGCTCGTCGAGGGTCCGGACGGTCCGCGCCCGGATGGACGGGAACATCGCGGCGATCCCCGCGCCGATGTCGCTGTCCCGGAAGGCGTTGTAGGTGTGCTCGCCGTCGTAGAACAGCTCCTCCCGCGACTTGCAGGCCGCGTGCGAATTGTTGTTGAAGATCACGAAGGTGACCGGCAGGTCGTGCTCGACCGCGGTGTGCACCTCCATGCCGTGCATGTAGAACGAGCCGTCGCCGGCCAGCACGAAGGTGCGCCGCCCGGTGGCGAACGCCGCGCCGATCCCGGCGCCGAAGCTGAAGCCCATGCCACCCATGCCCAGCGCGAGCAGGTAGCGGCCGCGGGCGGGCGCCGGGAGGAAGTGCAGCACGCCGCACCCGGTGTTGCCCGCGTCGGAGACCACGACCGCGTCGTCCGGCACCGCGTCGGCGATCGTCCCGACGACCTCGCGCAGCGCGATCCGGTCTCCTTCGGTGCGCTCGTGCGGCAGGAAGTCCAGCCCGTCGTGCGGCGGTGTTGCCGGTGCTTCCCCGGACAGCTGCTGGACGGCCGACCGCAAGCTCGCCCGCAGCTCACCGGTTTCCAGCAGCGCCTCGTCCCCGGCGTGGGGAGCCTGCCGGTCGAAGCAGACGATCTCCGTGCCCTGCAACGAAGCTTCGAGCCCGGCTCGAGCCACTTGCGGGAACCTCGTACCCACCAGGACGAGGGTCCGCGCGCGGTCCAGGCAGCGCCGCACGCTGGGATGCCCGTTCGCACCGGCCACCCCGACGAACCGCGGGTCGTGGTTGTCGAAGACGTCCTTGGCGTCCGGCTCCACCGCCACCCACGCACCGAGGCGCTCAGCCAAGCCCGCCAGCTCCGCACGCGCGTCCGCGCGCACCACGCCCGAACCGGCCACGATCAACGTCGGCCCGCCGCTCCGAGCCGATTCCAGCGCCCGCAGCACCTGTCCGTCGAGTTCGCCGGGTTCCTCCTCCTCGACCGGGAGGTCCACCGGTTCCAGCTCGGTCAACGCCTGCTGGACGTCCTTCGGGATCAGCAGAACGGCAGGCCCCCGCTCGCGCTCGGCGGCGTGCATCGCGCGCGGCAGCAGGTCGGCGATCTCGTCCGGTTTCTCCACCCGAGCGCAGAACCGCGACACCGCGGCGAACAGCGCCGGACCGTTCAGCGAGCCGTTGAGCCCGCTCTGGTCCTGGAACGCACCGCGTCCCTCCAGCGAGGTCGGCGGCTGTCCGATCAGGGCGAGCAGCGGGACCCCGGACGCGTAGGCCTCGCCGAGCGCCGGAACGAGGTTGAGCGCCCCGCCGCCGGAGGTGGCCGCGACCACGGCCAGGCGGTTGCTCGCCCGGTGGTAGCCCTCGGCCATCGCCCCGGCGGAGAACTCGTGCTTGCCGACGACCCCGGCCACCCGCCCGGAGCCGTGGGAGATCGCGTCGTAGAGGTCTTCGACGTTGGCCCCGTGCACGCCGAAGACGTGCCGCACACCGGCGGAGTCGAGGTGGTCGACGATGCGGTCCACGACCCGCTTGCGCTCAGCGTCCGGCATTGACCACCTCCGCGAGGATCCCCAGGCCCTGCTCGATCTCGGTGTGCGTCGCGGTCACCCCGATGCGCACCGACCGGCGCGCGTGCGGCTCGCCGTGCAGGTGCGGCAGGTAGAACGGGGCGGACGGGGCGATGAGCACACCGCGGTCCTTCAGCTCGTGGAACAGCTCCGAAGTGGACGTCTCGAGCTCCGGCAGGTGCAGCCAGCGGAACTGCCCGCCATCGGAGGCGTGCAACCGGAACGGCACCTGCAACCGCGCGTCCAGGACTTCCCGGATGAGCTGGTGGCGCTGCCGGTAGCTCCCGCGCAGATCGCGGTGGCACAGCTCGAGGTACCGGTCGTCGCGCAGCAGGATCAGCACGGCCAGCTGCACCAGCTGCGGCGGGAACGTGGCGACCTGCGCCTGGAACCCGCCGAACAGCTCGATCAGCGGTTCCGGCGCGATCACGAAGCCCAGCCGCTCGCCGGCCAGCGCGGCTTTCGAGAAGCTCTGGACCAGCACCACGTTGTCCGCCCACGGCATCCCGAGCTCGCGGAAGGCCAGCCCCGGAACCACCGGGGCGTACGCGTTGTCGACCACCAGCAGCGCCCCGACCTCGGCGCATTCCCGGGCCAGTTCGGCCAGCGCCTCGTCGGAGATCACGTTCCCGGCGGGGTTGCTGGGCCGCGAGACCACGACCGCACCGACGTCGCTGCTCAGCGCACCGCGCGGCGGGACGTAGCGGAACTCGTCGTCGCCCTCGGGCACCACCTCGGCCGGCACCATATCGTAGGCGACGTCGCGGTGCGTCAGGTACCCGGGGTACTCCGGCCCGAACAGCACCACCTTCTTGCCCCGGTCGGCCATCAGCTCCGAGATGTAGTGGAAGGCGGCCTGCGCGCCGGGCGTGATCAGCACGTTCGCACCCGACACCGGCAGCGAGAACCGCTCGGCGTAGCGGCCCGCGAGCTGCTCGCGCAGTTCCGGGTCCCCGTGCACGCCGTGGTACCGGGTGACGCGGCTGGTGAAGCTCGGATCCGCCACGGCGGCGCGGAAGGCCTCCCGCACGGCGTCGGAGATCGCGGGCAGCTCCAGCGGCATGCCGGTCGCCAGGTTGTGCCAGCCCTGGTCCACGGCCAGCAGGTACGGGACGACGTCCTGCCACTTCTCGATCGGCGGGGCGCTGACCGCGGTCATGAGCGCGCCCCGTCCCGGTAGCGGTCGGCGATCCCGCCCGGCAGGTCGAGCCGGCCGATCGGCGAGTAGTCGTAGCGGTCCACCGGGTCCTGCGAGGGCGAGACGATCAGCTCGTTGGCCCCGGCCACGTACGAGGTGATCTCCTCGCTGGCGAACAGGTAGCCGATGCCGTCGACGAAGGTGCAGCCCAGATCCGTCAGGTTCATCTGCGCGCCCTCGACCGAGACCAGTCCGAGGTCGCTCAGCCTGCCGATCTCGGGGGCGAACAACTCCCCCGCGTCGATGCCGTAGCGCTGCTGCAGCACGTCGAAGTTCACGCCGCCGGAGCGGATGCCGAACATGATCGCGCGGCGCACCCGTTCCTCGTCGGGCAGCGTGTGGCCCCGCCACACCGGCGCCTTGCCGGCGCTGATGGCGTCCATGTACTGCTGGTTGTCGCACACGTTGTAGTACTGGGTGCCGCCGATGTAGCCGAAGCCGCTGACCCCGAGCGCGACCAGGTTGTCCTCCTCGATGGAGTCGAACTTGTTCTGCTGCTGCTGGGAGTGCACCTTGCCCTTGGCGTAGTAGAAGACCGGCCCGCGCACGAATCCGGCCGCGTCGAGGACGTATTCGGCCATGTAGTGCATGCGCAGCCGGTCCGCCGCGTCCGGGAACAGCTCCGGGTTGCGCATGTACTGGCGGGTGATCGGGTCGGACCGCTTGAACATCAGCGGGAAGATGTTGAACTTCTCGATCCCGGCGTCCATCAGCTCGACGATCGTGTCGTACCAGTTGCGCAGGTTCTGCAGCGGCAGCCCGAAGATCAGGTCGACGTTGAGGTTGTGGATGTCGCGCTGGTCCAGCAGCTCCAGCAGCCGGTACACCTCGGCCCGGCCGTGCCCGCGGTTGAGCTTGGTCAGCACGTCCTCGTCCATCGACTGGATGCCGAAGACCCAGCGGTTGACCCCGCCGGCGGCGATGGCGTCCAGCCGGTCCTCGTAGTCGGGCTGGCGCACCACGCCGGGGTGCAGCTCGAAGGTGATCTCGGTGTCCGGGCGGGTCCGGACGTTCTTCCACAGGTGCTCGAACAGCCGGTTGATCTGCGGTGCCTTCAGGTAGGAGGGGGTGCCGCCGCCGAAGTAGATCGACGAGGCGTTCAGCCCCTCCGGCGACTCGGCCGAAACCCGTTGCTGCACCCCGGAGATGTCGTCCAGCAGCGCCCCGACGTAGCGGTCCACCCAGGAGTCGGCGGCGTTGATCTCCTTGTAGAAGTGGCAGAACGTGCAGTACTGCTCGCAGAACGGAATGTGCAGGTAGACGTTCTGGGAGCTGGTGACGTCCCGGAACACCTCGTGCTCATCGATGTCGTGCAGGAACTTCAGCGGCGGGTAGGTGCCGACGAGGTAGTACTCCAGGGGCGTGCGGTACACGCCCGCGGCGCGCAGGTCGTCCAGCGCGATCGCGCGGACCTGCTGGTCTGCGTACTCCACCGCCTCGGCGAAGCTGGGCAGGATTCGGTCGCCGCGCGCACCCGGAGCGCTCGGCTGGTTCTGTTCCCGCACTGGGTCTCTCCTCCGGCCAGGTCGCCCAGGCCTGTCTGCGTGTCGACTCCCGAACGTCAAGAACGGCAAAAACCACGCCTTGACACTTCCGCGGAACTGGAATCCGCATTGCTGCTGTCGGCGCACCGCTTTTCGCACTATTACCAGTACGCATTTCAACATTCGCCACGACAAATGCCATCGCCCGCGCACTAGCACCGCGCCGCGCCATTCCATCGGCCGAACGGACTAATCCACTCCGAACCGCCGAACCGTACGATCTTGAAGCTTCTCCACTTCGGGCAAAGGACCCCCAGAAACCCGACAAAAATTGACACAACTCCAGAACGGAGGACGATAACCCCAGGTCACGGGCATACTCGTCCGCCGTCGCCCATCAGTACCAATGGTTCCGCGAGCACCGACCAACGATTTCGTTTAAAAGCGAACTACCGGTCGACGCGGGTGCCGGAAGCGGCCCCCGAAGCGGCTCATCAACGCCCCGAAGCCTATGCACGGCTTCTCGCGATAGTCAACAAGGATTGCGACACACACCGCCGCCCAGGAATTTCCATCCCGATCTTGACAGTCGGACCGTTCACTCGGCAGTGTGAATGGACCGCGTGATCTGGTCGTGACCTGAGCGCGCGGACTTCTCCGGACGCATTCGAGCTGTCCGGATCGATCGCGTGGGGACAAGGGAGCTATACGTGGATCCAAGCCGTTCCGGCGCCGGCTGCCCCGCGTCGCGGATCGCGGCGGAATTCGACCCGTTCGGCGACGCCTACCAGGAAGATCCGGCGGCGCTGCTGGCTGCGGCGCGCGCCGAGGAGCCGGTCTTCTACAGCCCGGAGCTCGACCACTGGGTGGTGACCCGCTACCGCGACGTCAAGGAGTTCTTCCGCGACACCAAGAGGTTCTCCGCCTCGAACGCGCTGGAGCCCATCACCCCGCTCGGGGAGAAGGCGCGCGCTCGGCTCGCGGAGTACGACTTCGCACCCGGTCCGGTGCTGGTCAACGAGGACGAACCGGTGCACATGCGGCGCCGCAAGCGCCTCGCACCGCCGCTGGCCGCCGAAGAGGTGGCCAAGTTGGAGGGCCGCATCCGGGACCTGGTCAGCAGCTACGTCGACGCGTTCGTCGCCCGCGGCACCGCCGACCTCATCGACGACCTGCTGTGGGAGGTCCCGGCGATCGTCGGCCTGCTGGTGTGCGGCGTGCCGGACGAGGACATCGACCGGGCCCGGCACTACACCATCAAGATGGGCATGTTCACCTGGGGAAAGCCCACCGAGGAGCACCAGGTCGAGATCGCCGACCAGGTCGGTCAGTGGTGGCGGCTGTCCGGGCAGCTGGTGGACCGGCTCAAGCGCGAGGGCGGCCAGGGCTGGGTGCCCACCGCCATCGACGTGCACCGCGACGACCCGGAGCTGGTCGACGACAACCACCTGCAGAACATGATGATGAGCGGCCTGGTCGCCGCCCACGAGACCACCACCAACGCCACCGCGAACGCGCTGCGATTCCTGCTGTCCCAACGGGATTCGTGGGAAGAGCTGTGCGCGGACCCGGCGCTGATCCCGAACGCGGTCGAGGAGTGCCTGCGCTTCCGCGCATCGGTGCAGTGCTGGCGGCGCAAGGCGCTGGTGGACGTCGAGGTCGAGGGCGTCACCATCCCGGCAGGCAGCCGCGTGCTGCTGGTGATCGGCTCGGGCAACCACGACGAGACGGTCTTCGACAACCCGCAGGAGCTCGACATCCACCGGCCGAACGCCAAGCGCCACCTCGCCTTCGGCATGGGCGCGCACGCGTGCATCGGCGCCCCGCTGGCCCGGCTGGAGATGCGGATCATCCTCGAAGAGCTCACCCGCCGGCTGCCGCACATGCGGCTGATCGACGGCCAGGACTTCGGCTACCTGCACAACGCGTCCTTCCACGGCCCGCGCCACCTGCGCGTCGAGTGGGAGCCGGCGGACAACCCCGTCGACGCCTGACCTTCCCGCGGAAAACCCCGCATCCTTCCCGAAAACCCCGGGCGCACCACGAGATCCGGGCGGTCGGACATCACACGAGGAGCATCATGGCAGCACGTATCGCGGTCGTCGGTGGCGGCGTCGGCGGGTTGAGCAGCGCGATCCTGCTGGCCCGCCGCGGGTTCGAGGTGGAGGTCTTCGAACGCGACGCTCCCCCGCCCGCCGACCTGGCCGACGTGCAGAGCTGGCCGCGCCCCGGCGCACCGCAGTCCCACCACCCGCACGTCTACCTGGGCCTGTTCCGCCGCCTGCTGCGGGAGAACCTGCCCGACATGCTTCGGGACATGCACGACCACGGCGTGGACGAGCTGCCGTTCAGCGGCATCCGCGGCCCCGTCGAGCCGGGCGACGAGGACCTGGTGATGATGGCGGCACGGCGCAACACGCTGGAGTGGGCGCTGCACCGCGCAGTGGCCGGGGAAAGCCGGATCCGGCTCCACTCCGGCGTTTCCGCGCAGCTCGCCGAGCCGGTGGACGGGGTGCTCACCGGGGTGCGCACCGCCGCGGGCGTGGTGGACTTCGACGTCGTCATCGACGCCACCGGTGCGCGGTCCAAGGTCGGCCAGCAGTACCTGGAAACGGTGTCGGAAGCCGAGTGCGGCAAGGTCTACAACAGCCGCTTCTACGCTCTGCGCGACGGCGTGCAGCGGCCGCCGCTGCAGCACGGTTCGGTCACCGTCGTCGACGGTCTCGGCTACGGTGCGGCGCTGTTCGCCCACGACTGCGGGGTCTTCTCCATCGACATCGGCCGGTTGCCGGAGGACGAGGCGCTGAAGAAGCTGCGCGATCCGGACGCCTTCGACCGCGTGGTGGCGCTGTTCGACAAGTTCGCGCCGTGGTTCGCCGACGGCAACGCCACGCCGATCAGCGACGTGGTCCCGATGCCCGGGCTGCGCAACGTGCTGCGCACCCTCAAACCCGACGCACCGAGGGGCTACTTCCCGCTCGGCGACCGCGTGTGCCTGACGGACCCGACCTTCGGCCGCGGCCTGGCGCTGGCCCTCGCGCACGCGGTGCGGCTCACCGAAACCTTCAGCACGGCAGGCGACGACCTGCCCCGGCTCAACGCGCGAACCACCCGGGAACAGGTGGAATTCGTCCGCCCCTGGTTCGACGACGTGGTCGTCCAGGACGTGGCGCGCACCTCGCTGTGGCGCGCGGCGGTCAAGGGCGAGTCGTGGCAGGACCTGCTCGCCGACGCGCCGCCGAACCCGTTCCTGATGATCGACGCGGAGGAGCACGACCCCGAGCTGGGGCTGGCCGCCCGCCGCTACGTGAGCATGCTGACCAGGACCGTCGACACCACCGAGGTGTACGAGCGGATCCAGGCCATCATGGAGCTCTCGGAGGCAGGAGAGCAGGCGGCGTCGACCGCACCCACCCGAGGTGGTGTTGCGGGGTTACTTCCGGGCCGGCACCGGGTCGGAGCTGCGCTTGCGCGCTGCGACGTAGCCGATGGCGATGGCGATGGCCAGGATCGGCGTGATGTACAGGGCGATGCGGGTCTCCTCGTCGAAGGCCAGCAGCACCACCACGAACGCCAGGAACGCCAGGACGATGTAGTTCGACACCGGAGCGAACGGCATCCGGAACGGGCCGTTCGGGAGCTCACCGCGCGCCACCTTGCGGCGGTAGCCGATGTGCGCGATCAGGATCATGCCCCAGGTGAAGATCGCACCGGCCGTGCTGGCGCTGGTGATGTAGGTGAACGCCTGCTCCGGCACGAGGTAGTTGAGCACCACGCCGATCAGCATCGCGCAGAACGTCACCGCGATCGCCCGCGCGGGCACCGCGCGGCCGCTGAGCTGGCCGACCGACCGCGGCGCCTGGCCGTCCTCGGACAGCGTGCGCAGCATCCGGCCGGTGGAGTAGATACCGCTGTTGCACGACGACAACGCCGCCGTGGTGACCACGAAGTTGACCACGCCCGCCGCGGCCGGGATGCCGATCAGGGTGAAGGCGTGCACGAACGGGCTGACCTCCGCCGGGAACTGGAACCACGGCACCAGCGCCGTCAGCGCGATCAGCGCGCCGACGTAGAAGATCAGGATCCGCCACATCACCGAGTTGATGGCGCGCGGCAGCACCTTCTGCGGGTTCTTGCTCTCGCTGGCGGTCTGGCCGACCATCTCCACGCCGACGAAGGCGAACATGACGATCTGGAACGCCAGCAGCGAGGACGCCAGGCCGTTGGGGAACAGCCCGCCGTTGTCCCAGATGTTGCTCAGCGAGGCGGTGGGGCCCAGGTCGCTGAAGCCGAACACCAGGATCGCGGCGGCCAGCACGATCAGGCCCAGGATCGCCAGCACCTTGATCAGCGCGAACCAGAACTCGAACTCGCCGAACAGCTTCACCGCGATCAGGTTCACCGCGCTGAGCAGGACCAGCGCGCCCAGCGCCGGGATCCACTGCGGCACGGTCGGGAACCAGAACTGGAAGTACTTGCCGACCGCGGTGATCTCGGCCATGCCGGTCACGATCCACACCAGCCAGTAGCCCCAGCCGACCGCGAACCGCGCCCACGGCCCGACGAACTCACCCGCGTACTCGGCGAACGAACCGCTCACCGGGCGGTACATCAGCAGTTCGCCGAGCGCCCGCATGACGAAGAAGATCATCACGCCGGCGATCGCGTAGATCAGGATCAGGCCGGGGCCGACCTGGTGCAGCGCCTTTCCGGAACCGAGGAAGAGCCCGACACCGATCGCACCGCCGATGGCGATCATGTTGATGTGCCGGGCGCTCAGATCCTTCCGGTACTCCTCGGTGGCTGGTTGGCTCATCGAAGTGGACTCCTCCAAGAAGCGGTGCGGGGCTTCAGTGTGGCGCAACCGCGTGGGCCGCCTCCCGCAACACGTTGTTCGTCAGCGTGTTTCGCTGGAACTGCGCAGATACTCCGGCATCCTCCCGGTGCTGGCAAGCGATTCGGTGCAGTTGGGAACGACCGTTGCTGGAGGAGATCGATTCGATACCGGAGAGTTGCGGGAAATTGGGCATCAAGTCTATTTAGGACGAATCGCAACGCCCGGGTTCCGGGCGTGAAAAACGGCCGGTGCGCGCAACGCGCACCGGCCGTCGTCAGAACCGTCAGAGGTTCGGGTACAGCGGGTGCTTGGCGGCCAGTGCCTCGA
>NZ_JBEOVY010000108.1:0-20677 GCF_040295745.1 Saccharopolyspora sp. NPDC002686 | reverse complement strand
CCGGGCACCGCAGCCAAAAACCCGGCGGCCGCGTGGGCGGGCCCCCCCCCCCCGGCGAAAGCGGCGGCGCCCCCCCCGGCGCGCTGTCCCCCACCCCCCCCCCCCCGCCCCCCCGCCGCCCGCCCCCGCCCGGGGCCGCCCCACGGCGCCGTCGACGAGCTGTGGGATCCGGACCGGATCGACGACGACGTGCTGGCGCTGATGTACACCGCCTGCCACCCGGTGCTGTCGCCGGAGGCGAGGGTCGCGCTGACGCTGCGGGTGGTCGGCGGCCTGACCAGCGACCAGATCGCCAAGGCGTTCCTGGTCCCGACCGCCACCGCGCAAGCCCGGATCACCCGGGCGAAGAAGGCCCTCGCGGCAGCCCAGGTGCCGTTCGCCGTGCCCTCGGCGGCGGAGCGCTCCGAGCGGCTCGGTTCGGTGCTCAGCGCGATCTACGTGATCTTCACCGAAGGATCCTCGGCCAGCTCCGGCGCGGACCTGATCCGGATCGACCTCGCCGCCGAAGCCCAGCGCCTCGCGAGGGTGCTGAGCCGTCTGGTGCCAGAAGAACCCGAGGTCCACGGCTTGCTGGCGCTGCTGGAGCTGACCGCGGCGCGCTTCCCCGCCCGCACCGGCCCCGACGGCGAACCGGTGCTGCTGGAGCACCAGGACCGGCGCCGCTGGGACCACGCCGCGATCCGCCGGGGACGAGCCGCCCTGGCCCGAGCCACCGCAGTCGGCCGAGGTCTGGGCGCCTACGGCTTGCAGGCCGCCATCGCCGAATGCCACGCCGTGGCGGCGTCGGTCGACGAGACGGACTGGGAGCGGATCGTGCTCCTCTACGAAGCGCTCGGCCGACTCGCCCCGTCACCCGTGGTCGACCTCAACCGGGCGGTCGCGGTCTGCATGGCCCACGGCCCGGCAGCAGCACTGCCGATCGTGGACGAGTTGGCCGCCGGCAAAGCCCTGCCGAACCACCAGCTCCCCGGCGTCCGGGCCGAACTGCTCATCCGCCTCGGCGACACCGATCAAGCCCGCACCGAACTGCGACGAGCCATCCAGCTGTGCGCCAACGACCGCGAACGAACGGTCCTCGAACGCAAACTCGCCGACCTGGGCTAACCGCTCAGCCCAGGCTCGCGACGCAGGTGGACAGCAGCGCGGCCAGCCGGCGCACGTCATCGGGCGCGAGATCTGCGGTCATGCGGTCCTCGACGGCGAGCACGATGCTGTCGGCCTCGCCGAGCAACGCGCGTCCCCGGTCGGTGAGGCTCACCGGTCGAGCCCGGCCGGACGTGGGCTGATCCGAGACGCTGGCCAAACCAGCCGCTCGGAGTCCGTTCAGCACGTCGCGCAGGGACTGGCGCGTGACGAAGGTGCGGCGGGCGAGCTCAGCGGCGGGCGCCCCCGGCGCGTCGGCCAGTGCGCGCAGCACCGCGTACTGGGACATCGACAGGCCAAGCGGGCGGAGGCGTTCCTCGCACGAGCGGTGGAACGACTGCTGCGCCTGCTTGATCAGGTACCCGACCCGCTCACGCACGTCCTCTTGACTCATGTCAGGAACCTTACACATAATTCCCCGATGTAAGGAACCTGACAAAGAGGAGTCCGCCATGACCACCATCTCGACCGACGCCCCGATCGCCACCTTGATCAATGTGTTCACCGTCCAGCCGGACCGCCAGCGAGCCCTGGCAGACCTGCTGGCGCACGCCACCGAGGAAGTCATGCAGCACCTGCCCGGCTTCATCTCCGCCAACATCCACGCCAGCACGGACGGGACCAAGGTCGTCAACTACGCCCAGTGGAGGTCGGCCGAGGACTTCCACGCCATGCTCGGCAACCCGACCGCCCGGACCCACATGCAGCAGGCCGCAGAACTGGCGGACCACTACGAACCACACCTGCACGCAGTGGAATCCGTGCACCACCGCTGAAAGTGCTGGTCACCTTTTCCCGTCGCCAGCGGTCAACACCGATGAGACCGCAACACGGCTGACGCGAAAGGAAACCGATGAACGTCTACGAAGCAGTAGCGAGCCGCCGCGCGGTGCGCCGGTTCAGCGACGAGCCAGTGCCCGCGGAAGCGCTCGAACGCGTGCTCACCGCAGCTCAGCGGGCCCCCTCAGGTGGGAACCTCCAGCCGTGGCACTGCTACGTGCTGACGGGGTCATCGCTGGCGGAGCTGAAGAAACGCACCGCTGAGCGCTTGGCTGCCGGCGACCCCGGCGACCCGCGCGAGTTCGAGATGTACCCGCCAGCACTGGGATCTCCGTACCACGAGCGCCGAGCGGCGGCCGCCGAACGTCGTTACGCCGCACTCGGGGTCGCACGCGAGGACGAGCGGGGACGCCGGGAAGCCGTCGCCGCCAACTGGGACTGCTTCGGCGCACCGGCCGCCCTGTTCTGCTACGTCCCAAGGGATTTCGGCTCGGCCCAATGGGTCGACATCGGTCTCTACCTGCAAACGCTCATGCTGCTGCTCCGCGCCGAGGGCCTGCACAGCTGCCCGCAGATGGCGTGGTCGGTGTACCGGAGAACCGTCGCAGAGGTCGTGTCCCCGCCCGACGACCTCGTGCTGTTCTGCGGGGTGTCGATCGGCCACGAGGACACGACGACCGAGCCCGTCCGCACCACCCGCGCACCCCTCGCCGAAACCACCACGTTCCTGGACTGATTCCGCCGCCCTGCAAAACTCCGTACTTAATACACTGTACGTGGTACGGTGAATCTGGGATTCGGGAGCAGCGGAGGTGCACCATCGGAAGCGATCGGGAACTGCCTGCGGTCATCGCGCGGATGTGGGGACGGGAACCCACCTCTCGGCGGGGGCCTCGGCGTGGCTTGAGCCTCGACCAGATCACCGCCGCCGCTATCGAGATCGCGGACGCCGAGGGGCTGGCCGGGGTGCGGATGAGCAGCGTTGCCGCGCGACTCGACGTGTCGACGATGGCCTTGTACGGCTACGTCGGCGGCAAGGACGACCTGCTGACCGCGATGGCCGACGCGGCCACGCCGGAACCTCCCGAACCCGGCGGCGTGCCGTGGCGCGAGTACCTCACCACTTGGACCCGCGCCAACCACGACGTCCTCACCAACCACTCCTGGCTGCTCAGCAGCTCACCGACCATCCCGCCGACCGGGCCTCGCGCGCTGCGCTGGCTGGACCGGGTGCTCACCGCGCTGGACGGCACCGGACTGGACGCCGGCGAGGGCATCAACATCGCCACCACCTTGTCCGGCTACGCCCGGAGCAGCGCCGCCCTCGCCCTCGGCCTGCGCGGCCCGGTCGACGAAGCAGCATCGCCCGGGCCCGCCGGCTACGCGGAAACCCTCGCCGAAGTCCTCGATGACCGAGGGCATCCAGCGCTGTTCGCGGCCGTCCACGCGGGCGCTTTCGGTCAGGCGGAGCAGTGGGTCGACGACGCCGACTTCACCTTCGGGCTGGACCTCCTGCTGGACGGCATCCAGGCGCTCATCACCCGACGCGAGCGGGGAAGATGATGACGATCGACGTCAAACCGGCCGCTGAACTGGGTGAGAGCTACCGGCGGCGCATCGCCGAGGTCTTCGTCGACGGCTTCGGCCCAGACTTCGCCTTCTTCTCCAAGGATCCGCGCACGCTCACCGCCGCCTTCGCGCACACGTTGGTGCTCGACCTCTTCCACGTCGCCCTGGTCGACGGTGAGCCCGCGGCGATCGCCGCCTGCACCAACGGACGGCAGCGATCGGTCCGGTGCAACCCGGCGGAACTGCGCGAACATCTGGGGCTGTTCAAGGGAACCGCCGCGACTGTCACCTTCCAGCGCATGTTCCGGGAGGCCTTCCCCGAGCCGCGGAACGGGGTCGCTTCGATCGAGTTCGTCGCGGCTGCTTCGGAGTTCCGCGGCCGAGGGATCGCGAAAGCCCTGCTGGAGCACATCCTCGCGCTGCCGCAGTACCGCGAATACCTGCTGGAGGAGGTCTCCGACATCAACGAACCCGCCCTGCGGCTGTACGAGAAGCTCGGCTTCCGCGAGTACAAGCGCCGGAAGGTCCACCACACCCGCTGGAGCGGGATCAACCACTACGTCTCCCTGCGCCTCACCCAGAACTGAGCGCAGTTCCGCGAGAACCGCTGAAACCACCTGCGAGCAAGCGAACCAGAAGCGTCAGTCACCGGTCGTAGGAACCGGACTTGGCCGCGGCGAGGAAGTCCCGCCACCGCGCCTCCGTCACGACCAGAACACCACCAGCCCGATCCTTGGTGTCCCGAACACCGGTCCGACCAACCCCCACAGCCACCTCGACGCAGTTGCCGTTGCCACCGCTGTAGCTGCTCTTGCGCCATCGGGCCTGCGTGGGTAACACCGGTGAGCTCCCTGGATACGGCTACGTCTCCCGCACCACCTCAGTCAGCAGCTTCGCGGAGTCACGCGGATCCAGCGCAGTTGCTCTGAGGTGGTCGAAGTTCAGCGTATACCGCTCGATTTCCTGCGATTCCTCCAAATAGAGGCTTCCAGTGGCAGCCGGTTTCCGGCGGACGGCACGCCTTCGACATGGCTGCGTGACGAGCCGGTTCGGGGCTGATCGTCAACGCCCTGTGCGGGGTCGAGGTCAGCAGCGACGAGCTGCAGCAGATCGCCCCGGAAGTCGACTGGATACGCGAGAAGACGTGCATGGAGTGCTGGGAAGTCCTCAAATTCCGCCAGCAGTGACGGCAGATCCGCACCAGCAGTGAAGGGGTTCACCATGTTCTGGCTCCAGTTCTCCACGCTCGCGCTGATCAACGTGTTCATCTACGCGGCGGTCTTCTTCCGGTTACCGCGAGCACGTCACAGCGGAGGTGGCGAAGGCGACTACACCGTCTGGCAACTGATCTCGCAGGTAGAAGCAGAAAAGCAAGCAGGGCAAGAAGATTCCGGCAGAGGTCGACATCGCCTGCGCGAACCGACCTAGCCCCTGAAGCCGGATCGGTGCGGTGATTCCCCGACCCCGCACCGGTCCCCCCGGTGGTCGGGCGTGTCCCCTCCCTCGCGCCCGGCCACCCCGGTAAGCGCAGCTCGGTGCCGCTCCCCCGGCCGCCACCGAGCTGTCCAGGTCGGGTTGGTGCGCCTTCTCCCCGCGCACCAACCCGATCCTGCATGCACGACCTTCGAGCGGTCGCGCGTCAGATCAGGAGGGGGAGCAACGCGTGGCGGCGGCGGACTACCGCGCCGTAGCGGGAGTCGAGGCGGAGCCAGGCGTCCGTGGCGCTGACCCGGACGATCTCGGATTCCGGGGGTTTGGCGACAAGGAAGCCCATGCCGGAGAGGACGAACAGGCAGCGGAGGGGGACCTTCACCTCGAAGCCCGAGCCGGAGACCGTGAAGACCTCCTGGTCCAGCAGCGACGCCGGTGGTGTCCCCTTCGGACCGACGTTGTCCTTGGCCACGTCGATGCCGCGCTCGGCGACCTCGCCGACGAGCTTGGCCGGGAGGTCGTCCACCCGCTGCCAGCCCGTGGACGGGGGCAGCTCCGAGCGCCACAGCAGGTCGCGGGGCGGGCCCGGGTCCATCACCGGGCCGCCCGCGACCGTCAGGGTCGCCAGCAGTTCGTTGCCGGAGACCGTCAGGTCCGCCGGATCCACTTCCGCCGCAACGGATCTCGTGCACAGGGCGTCGAACGGCGTTGCCGCCCAGACGTCCACCCGGCCGGTGTCCGCGCGGTTGCGCAGGCGCACCAGGGCCTGGCCGTCCAGGCGGACCGCTCGGGCCACGAACGCGCCCAGGTCCTCGCGCTCGACCGCATCGGGCATTCGCAGTTCAGGCACGGTGGGACTCCGACTTCGCCGGCTCGAGCTGCCACTCCGCGAGGAAATCGCGTTCCTCCGCGGTCAGCCGCCGCGGACGCCCGGCCTGCAGGTCGTAGGGCACCATCAGGGTTTCCGCGGTCGCCACCGCTTCCTGCGCGTAAGCCGTGTAGTCCATGATGAACGACGCCGCCTTCAGGTCGCGCACCGACATCTGGACCTGCAGCGACTTCGACGCGTAGACCAGCGGGCTGTGGTAGTCGATCACGACCCGCGCGACCACCATGCCCTCCGCCATGCCGAGCAGCCCCTGCCGCTCGGCCTCGGTGAACAGCAGATCGGCGCGCGCCTCCTCCAGCAGCGTGATCGTCCGGGCGTGGTTGACGTGCCCGAACGCGTCCATGTCGGACCAGCGCAGGGCAACCTCTGCTACGAACGCGCCCACTGGGGAGCTCCCTTCCTGCCGTTCGGGTGGCTCGCGGTCGCCCGCGAGCCACCCGGCACTCACCGGACCATGCTGCGCAGCTGACGCGCGGCCACCGACAGCGTGGCCAGGTCGAGCCGACCGGAGCTCACGATCTGCTCGAGCGAGGAGTTGGCCCGAGCCAGTCGCGACTCGTTGGCCGACTCCCAGTGAGCGATCTTCTGCTCCGCGTCGTCGCCCGGGTCGCTGGTCCGCAGGACGTCGATGGTGATCGCGCGCAGCGTTGCGTAGAGATCATCCCGCAACGCCAACCGGGCCAGCGAGTGCCACCGGTTCCCGCGCTCCAACTCGTTGACGGCCAGCAGCATCCGCTCGACGTCGAGGTGCTCGGCGAGCTCGTAGTACAGGTCCGCGCTCTCCCGCGGACTGCGCTCGGCGCTTACCCCGGCATCGCGCTCGGCCAGCTCGGCGACCTCGCGGATGTCCAGCAGCGCGAAGGAATCCAGCAGCGTGCCGACCCGCTCGGCCAGCTCCTCCGGAACCCCGGCCGCCGTCCAGCGCTCGATCTGCTCGTTGGCGCCCTCGGCCGCACGACCGCGCAGCAGCCCGCGGACCGCGCCGGACAGCTCCGCGACCACCGGCTTGAAGCGGGCGATCTCGGCGCCGATGGCCAGCGGCTGCGGCCGGTTGTTCAGCATCCAGCGCGCCGCCCGGTCCAGCAGGCGACGGCTCTCCAGCACCAGCTCGTCGGCCACCGAACTCGGCACCGAACGGCCCATCCGGTCGATCTGCTCCCACAGCGAGTGCAGGTCGTAGACGCTGGTGACCACCGCGAACGCGCGCACCGCGTCGGTGGTGGAGGCGCTGAGCTCCTCGGCCAAGCGGTAGGCGAAGGACACCCCGCCACCGTCGACCATCTCGTTGACCAGCAAGGTCGTGATGATCTCGCGGCGCAGCGGGTGCGAGGCGATCGCGTCGCCGTAGCGCTCCTGCAGCGGCTTCGGGAAGTACTCCGGCAGCCGGCTGCTGAACGCCTCGGTGTCCGGCAGGCCGCTGGCCAGCACGTCCCGCTTCAGCGACAGCTTGACGTGCGCCATCAGCGTCGCGAGCTCGGGCGAGCTGAGGCCTTCGCCGTTCTTCTCCCGCTCGCGGAACTCCTTGACCGTGGGCAGCGCCTCCAGCTTGCGGTCCAGGCCGGTGTTCTTCTCCAGCGCCGTGACCTGGCGGGCGTGCACCGACACCATCGGACCGGCGTGCGAGCGGGAAATGCCCAGCACCGCGTTCTGCCGGTGGTTGTCGGCCAGCACCAGCTCGCCGACCTCGTCGGTCATGTCGGCCAGCAGCTCGTTGCGCTGCTCACCGGTCAGCTTCCCGTCGGCCACCAGGTGGTCCAGCAGGATCTTGATGTTGACCTCGTGGTCGGAGCAGTCCACCCCGGCCGAGTTGTCCAGCGCGTCGGTGTTGACCTTGCCGCCCGCGCGGGCGAACTCGATGCGGCCCAGCTGGGTCAGACCCAGGTTGCCGCCCTCGCCGACGACCTGGACCCGCAGGTCCGCGCCGTTGACGCGGACCGCGTCGTTGGCCTTGTCGCCGACCTCGGCGTGCGTCTCGCTCGCCGCCTTGACGTAGGTGCCGATGCCGCCGTTCCACAGCAGGTCGGCCGGGGCCTGCAGGATCTTCTTGATCAGCTCGGCCGGGGCCAGCTGACGCACCGACTCGTCGATGCCCAGCGCCTGCCGGATCTGCGGGTTCAGCGGGATCGACTTCAGCGAGCGCGACCACACGCCACCACCGGCGCTGATCTTGCTGCGGTCGTAGTCGTCCCAGGTCGACCGCGGCAGCTCGAACAGGCGGCGGCGCTCCGCGAAGGAGACCTCGGCGTTCGGGTCCGGGTCGATGAACACGTGCATGTGGTTGAACGCGGCGACCAGCCGGATGTGCTCGGACAGCAGCATGCCGTTGCCGAACACGTCACCGGCCATGTCGCCGATGCCGACCACGGTGAAGTCCTGGGTCTGGGTGTCCACGTCCAGCTCGCGGAAGTGGCGCTTGACGCTCTCCCACGCACCCTTGGCGGTGATGCCCATCGCCTTGTGGTCGTAGCCGACCGAACCGCCCGAGGCGAACGCGTCGCCCAGCCAGAAGCCGTAGGACTTGGCCACGTCGTTGGCGATGTCGGAGAAGGTCGCGGTGCCCTTGTCCGCGGCCACCACCAGGTAGCTGTCGTCGCCGTCGTGGCGGACCACGTCGCTCGGCGGGGCGACCTCGCCGCCGACCAGGTTGTCGGTCAGGTCCAGCAGCCCGGAGATGAACATCCGGTAGCAGGCGATGCCCTCGTCCAGGGTCGCCTTGCGGTCCGCGGCCGGGTCACCGGTGGCCACCGGCGGCCGCTTGACCACGAACCCGCCCTTCGCGCCGACCGGCACGATCACCGCGTTCTTCACCGCCTGCGCCTTGACCAGGCCCAGGATCTCGGTGCGGAAGTCCTCCCGGCGGTCCGACCAGCGCAGACCACCGCGGGCGACCGAGCCGTAGCGCAGGTGCACGCCCTCCACCCACGGCGAGTACACGAAGATCTCGAACTGCGGCCGCGGCTCGGGCAGGCCCGGGATCTCCTTGGGCTCCAGCTTGAACGCCAGGTACGGGCGCTCCCGGTCCGGGTCGGCCGAGAAGTAGTTGGTGCGCAGGGTCGCCCGGATCAGGCTGAGGTAGTTGCGCAGGATCTTGTCCGCGTCGAGGCTGGTGACCTCGTCGATCAGCTTGGTGACCTCTTCCACCAGGTCCGCTTCGCGGGACTCGCGGTCCTCGCCGTCCAGCGCCGGGTCGAAGCGGGCCTCGAACAGCCGGACCAGCGTGGTCGTGGTGGTGCGGTGCGCCAGGATCGCGTCCTCGATGTAGTCCTGGCTGTAGGCGATGCCGACCTGCCGCAGGTACTTCGCGTAGGCCCGCAGCACCGAGGCCTGCCGCCAGGTCAGCCCGGCCTGCAGCACCAGCGCGTTGAACCGGTCGACCTCGGCAGCACCGAGCCAGGACGCGCGGAAGGCGTCCTCGAACCGCTCGCGGAGCGTGTCCAGCGTCCGCGCGTCCACCGCGCTCAGCAGCTCGGCGTCGAGCCGCAGACCGAAGTCGTAGATCCAGTACTGCTGGTCGGCGCCGTCGATCGAGATCTCGTACGGACGCTCGTCGACGACCTCGACGCCCATGCTCTGCAGCACCGGCAGCACGCGGGACAGGGTGACCCGGCCGCCGACGTAGATCTTGAACCGGCGCTGCCCGCCGCTGGAGTCGCGCGGCGCGTAGAACGACATCTTCAGGTCGTTCGGACCGGTCAGGGCCTCCAGTCGCCGCAGGTCAGCAAGGCCCTCGGCGGCGGTGAAGTCCTCTTTGTAGGCCTCCGGGAAGCTGGCCGCGTAGCGCTGCCCGAGCTGGCTCATGGCCTCGGAGAGGCTGCGCGCCACGTGCCCGTCGCCGCGGCCGCCGGACTGCTCGGCGTCGACCTCCTCCACCATGCGGTCGTCCCAGGTGTGGATGGCCTCGTCCAGGCGCCGCTGGATGCGCGCCAGGTCCGGCTCGACCTGGTTCTCCGGGTCGGTGTGCACCACGAAGGCGACCCGCGCCAGGGCGGACTCGCCGACCCGGGTGCTGTACTCCAGGCTGGTGCCGCCCAGCTCGGCCAGCAGGACCTCCTGCATGGCCAGCCGCGAGCTCGTCGTGTAGCGGTCGCGCGGCAGGTAGACCAGGACCGAGAAGAAGCGGCCGTAGGGGTCGCGGCGCAGGAACGGCTTGAGCTTGCGGCGCTCGGCCAGCGCCAGCACACCGGTGATGGTGTCCTGCAGCGTGTCCGGGTCCGTGGAGAACAGCTCGGCGCGCGGGTAGTTCTGGATCTCCTCCAGCATCCGCTGACCGGAGTAGGACTCCAGCGGGAACCCTGCGCGGTGGATGACGTCGTGCACCCGGCGCTCGATGAACGGGATGTCCAGCACGTTCTCGTGCAGCGCCGTGGTGGTGAACAGGCCGAGGAAGCGGTGCTCGCCGGTGACCTTGCCCGACTCGTCGAACGTCTTGACACCGACGTAGAACGGGTGCACCGGACGGTGCACAGTGGACGGTTCGCTGGCCTGGGTCAGCACCAGCAGCTCCGTCGACAGCGCGCTGGCGCGGCCGTCCGGCCAGGTGGCGAGGCTGCGGGCCGCGACGCTGTCGCCGCGCAGCACGCCGAGGCCGGAGGCCAGCACGGCCTGCAGCGCTGGGTCGGAGCCGTTGTCGTCGACCAGCTCGTAGTGCCGGTAGCCGAGGAAGGTGAAGTGGCCGTCGGCCAGCCAGCGCAGCAGACCGGCACCGTCGTGGACGTCGGCGTCGGACAGCGGCGGCGGGTTCTGCTCCAGCTCGTCGGCCAGCGCGCGGGCCGCGGCGTGCATCCGCTCGGTGTCCTCGACGACCTCGCGCACGTCGTTGAGCACGTCGGTCAGGTCCTGCTTGATGGCTTCCAGGCGTTCCTCGTCGGTGATCCGACCGACCTCGACGAACATCCAGCTCTCGGACATCGCGTCCGCGGGCGGCGCGGCCGGGTCGGCCCCGGGCAGCACGTCCTGCAGCTCACCGGCGACGTCGCGGCGGACCGCGAGGATCGGGTGGATGATGCGCTGCACCTCGGCGCCGTCGCGGCCGAGTTCGGCGATCACCGAGTCGACGAGGTACGGGGAGTCGTCGGTGACGATCTGCACCACGGTGGCCTGGCTCTGCCAGCCGTCGGCGGCCCGGTCCGGGTTGAAGATCTGCACCAACGGGCGGCCGGCGACTCGCGAGGCGGCCAGCCGGTGGTGCGACCGGAGCGCCCCGATCAGGTCGGTGGGCTCGTCGTCGACGAGCTCCTCCGCCGGGACGTGCCGGTAGTAGGCGCGCAGCAGCTCAGCCAGCTCCGGCGCGCTCTCCGCTGCTCGGTCGAGCAGGCGGCTCTTGACGATTTCGGGGTTCTCGGTTCGATCCCCAGCCGAGTCTTCCCCATCGGTCTGCGGTCGTCCGGTCTTCAACTGTCCGGGATTCGAGGTCATCTTCAGGCAGCTCCACGCTTGACGGCACCTCTTTGTGCCCACAGGTTCCACCATAAGACTGCCAGTTCCGGCGACGGCCGGAGGGCGGCGCCGAGGTCTTGCGCGTGAAAAGCCGCACAATGATCGATGACCTGGACGTTTCAGAGCAGCGGATCTACCGCCGCAGCGTCGATTCCAGGCCTCCGGTGCCTGGCCGCCGCACCGGTTCCGCGATCGTCCGATGTGGACGCCAGGGCGGTGCGGGAAAGCTGGGAACGCTCGGTGATACCGGCCACACGTGCTTCGCTGTGCCGCCCGGTGCGGGCCGTCTCGGCCTCCTCCTGACCGCGGCGACCGGTCTCGTAGGCCAGCAGCGCCTCGGTGAGCAGCTCGGCCAAGCCGATCTTCTCGGCTGGTCCCGGATCGGCCGCGGGCTCCGGCGACGGCTCCGCGACCTGGAGGTTCGGCCAGGTCTCCTCGCTCGGAGCTTCCTCCTCCGGTGGCTCCTGGGACTCGGTGGGGAGCTCCGGCCGGGGGGCCTCAGCGGCTCGGTCCGGCTGGCGGTGCCGTGCGACCGCCGCTGGGGGCGGGGCTGGCTCCTCCGCAGCAGCGGCGGGCTCCTCGACGGCTGGGGTTGGTGCCTCCGCGACCGGGGCGGGCTCCTCCGGCTCGGCGTGGCGAGCTCGGCGGCGACCACCGCGGGGCTGCTCGGGCAGCTGGAGGCTCGCCCTGATCTCGGCCAACGACCGGCCTCGCGAACGTCGGCCGCCGGCCTCGCTCCGGTCCCGGTCCGCGTCGTCGGCGGTTTCGCTCGCGACAGCCTCGCCGCGCTGGTGGTCCTCGTCGGGAGCTTCGACGACGACCGGCTCCGGAGCGCCGTGCCTGGGCACGACCGTTTCCGCAGGTTGCCGGTCGTCGGGTTCCGGCTCGATCACCGGCAGGATCGTCGTGGCGTCGGCGGGTTCCGGCTCGATCGCGGGCAGGATCGTCGTGGCGTCGGCGGCGGGCCGGTCCGCGCCGAACGAGGGCCATGCGTCCAGGATGGCCGCGGCTTGGGACGGATCCAGCGCGAACGCGCTGTCCAGCGGCGACGCTGCTTCGTCGGGCTGCTCGAGCGACGGCTCCGGGACGAACGACGTCTCGGGGAACGCGTCCTCAGCGCTGGCCGACCGCTCCCAGGGGTCCGCGGGCCACCAATCGGACTTCCCGAAGCTCTCACCAGCGGATTCGTGAACCGTGTCGTCCGCTGTGGCAGGTGGGTGCTCGTCGGTCGGCTGGTGCGCGCGGGTCTTCAAGTCCTCGAGCAGCGCGGAGTCGAGCACCACGGTCGGCTCGTCGGGTGCCTGCGATTCGCTCGCCTCCTGCCGGAGGCGGCGCTCTTCGCGCAGCTCAGCGGCCCGGCTGGTGAGCGAGTCCATCAACCGGCGAGCCACGTCCGCCGCATCGTCGGACTCCGGCCGGGGCCGCGGCAGCTCCGGCTCCGCGTCGTCCAGCATCAAGTCCTCGACCGGCTCGGATTCGGCCGGTTCGACCTCAACAGCTTGAACTTCAGCCCCAAGAGACTCATGGGGCTCCGCGTCGAGCATCGGCTCGTCCGGCTCGGCCTCCGGGAACTGGATCTCCGGTTCCTCGTTCCCGACCTGCCGAACAGGCGGAACGACGTCCAGGCCGGGTTCTGTCATCGCCGAGTGCCCCCGCGACTGGCGGGGCACGTCGACAGCCTCGGTGAGCACCGGGTACTCGGCGAGCAGCCGCATCCGCGCGTGGTGCACCGCAGCACGCCACCGCCGATCAGCCGCGTACGCGCCGCGCAGGGCGCGCAGCGCTTCGGCGAGCTCCGTCCCCTGTTCGTGCACCTGGGACAGGGTGTTGAGGGATTCGGCGAGCAGACCATCGAGCTTGTGCCGCTCGGAGATGGCCGCCGTGTCGCTGAGCACCCGCAACGCCGCCGCGTGGTCACCGTTGGGCAGGTGCACCCGCGTGGCCAGCGCCAGCCCCAACCAGCCGACCGGTCCCGCCGCCGCAGCGCGCACCGGCTCGGCCAGGACACGTTCGGCGGCCCGGACGGCCTCGGCGCGATGACCGAGCTCCAGCAGCGACTGGACCCGTTCCAGCACCAGCCGGGTCCGGATCTCTCCGCTGTCGGCCGCCGGATCACCGAGCTGACCGAGCAGCTCCAAACCCGCGTCGGCGACCTCCGTCGCCTCGGCGAACTCACCGATCCGCCGGTGGTGACCGGCACGAGCCGCGCAGACGCGGGCCTTGAGCAGCCGAGCGGTGTCCCGGTTGCCCTCCCCCGCTCCGTACAGCCGCTCGGCCTCGTCGAGGGCTTCGGTCCGAGCGCCGTCCTGCTGGTGCACCGGCATCGAGGCAGCCGACGCCAGCAGTGCGTGCGCCCGCAGCGACGGTTCGATCCGCTCCTGCCCCAGCACGGGACGCAGGATCCGAGCTGCGACCTCCGGACTGCCCGCGGCGCACGCGCACCACGCCAACTCGACGCGCAGCTCGGCCGTCACCTCGGCGTCGCCCGCGGCTTCCGCATCGCGGACCGCGGCGAGGGCCCGGCCGGTGGCCGGGACACCTCGCCCCAACCGGTTCGAGGCGAACAGGGCGAGCGCTTCCGCGCGCAGCCGCGCCGCCAGGTCACCGGAGTGCCTGGCGAGCGCGCCAGCGCGATCACTGAGCACCAACGCGAGCTCGGGGACCCTCCACCGCATCTGGTGCGCGGGTTCGAGGAGTCCTTGCGCCGAACTGGAATCAGGTGAACCGGACACGCTCGCCAAGGCGCCTCCGTTTCAGCCCCGGGTCAGTTTGCGGTGCGTCACTCGGTGCGGACGAGCCGCTTCCGCGCCCATCCTATCGATCTTGTTCTGCTCGTAGCCCTCGAAGTTGCCCTCGAACCAGAACCACTTCGCCGGGTTCTCGTCGTCGCCCTCCCACGCGAGGATGTGCGTGGCGACGCGGTCCAGGAACCACCGGTCGTGGGAGATGACCACGGCGCAGCCGGGGAACTGCTCGAGCGCGTTCTCCAGCGAGCTCAGGGTCTCCACGTCGAGGTCGTTGGTCGGCTCGTCCAGCAGGATCAGGTTGCCGCCCCGCTTGAGCGTCAACGCGAGGTTCAGCCGGTTGCGCTCACCACCGGAGAGCACCCCAGCCGGCTTCTGCTGGTCCGGGCCCTTGAAGCCGAACGCGCTCACGTACGCGCGCGACGGCATCTCGACCTGGCCGACCTGGATGTAGTCCAGCCCGTCGGAGACGACCTGCCACACGTTCTTCTCCGGGTCGATGTTCGCCCGGTTCTGGTCCACGTAGGACAGTTTGACGGTGTCGCCGACCTTGACCGTGCCGGAGTCCGGCTCCTCCAGGCCCACGATGGTCTTGAACAACGTCGTCTTGCCGACACCGTTCGGACCGATGACGCCCACGATGCCGTTGCGCGGCAAGGTGAACGACAGGTCGTCGATGAGCAGGTTGTCGCCGAAGCCCTTCTTGAGGTTCTCCACCTCGACCACGACGTTGCCCATCCGCGGGCCCGGCGGGATCTGGATCTCCTCGAAGTCGAGCTTGCGGGTCTTCTCCGCCTCGGCGGCCATCTCCTCGTAGCGGTTCAGACGGGACCGCGACTTGGTCTGGCGGGCCTTGGCGTTGGAGCGGACCCAGTCCAGCTCGTCCTTCAGGCGCTTCTGCAGCTTGGCGTCCCGCTTGCCCTGGACCGCCAGGCGCTCGGCCTTCTTCTCCAGGTAGGTCGAGTAGTTGCCCTCGTACGGGAAGGTCCGACCGCGGTCCAGCTCGAGGATCCAGCCCGCGACGTTGTCCAGGAAGTACCGGTCGTGGGTCACGGCGAGCACAGCGCCCGGGTAGTTGGCCAGGTACTGCTCCAGCCACAGCACGCTCTCAGCGTCCAGGTGGTTGGTCGGCTCGTCCAGCAGCAGCAGGTCCGGCTTGCTCAGCAGCAGCTTGCACAGGGCGACCCGGCGCCGCTCACCACCGGAGAGGTTCTTGACCTCGGCGTCCGGCGGCGGGCACCGCAGCGCGTCCATGGCCTGCTCCAGCTGGGAGTCCAGTTCCCACGCGTCGGCGTGGTCCAGGTCCTCCTGGAGCTTGCCCATCTCCTCCATCAGCTCGTCGGAGTAGTCGGTCGCGAGCTGCTCGGCGATCTCGTTGAAGCGGTTGAGCTTCACCTTGATCTCGCCGACGCCCTCCTCGACGTTGCCGAGGACCGTCTTCTCCTCGTTGAGCGGAGGCTCCTGCTGCATGATGCCGACCGTGTAGCCGGGCGACAGGAACGCTTCGCCGTTGTTCGGCTGGTCGAGTCCCGCCATGATGCGCAGCACGGTCGACTTGCCAGCGCCGTTCGGCCCGACGACGCCGATCTTGGCGCCCGGGTAGAACTGGATCGTCGCGTTGTCGAGGATGACCTTGTCACCATGCGACTTGCGCACGTTTTTCATGGTGTAAATGAACTCGGCCATACCCGAATCGTAGTTGCGCCCCGTGTCGGCCCGCGCACGCGGTCCCCCAGCGTCCGGCGGCCGATCTCCGCACCCGCGGCACCGGCTGCCACCACCTCCTCCCGATCGGTGTTCGTCGCAGTTCGCGAAGGTCAGCCGGGTGGCGGAGCGCCGACGGGTTCCAGCGCCCGCACCTCGGCCCGGGGTGGTGGAGTTGCGCGTGCGAGGTCCAGTCCAACCGCACTCGCCTCCACTTCGACGGCGGTGCGCCACTGCCCGCCCGACTCGTAGTCGCGGGTGCGCAACCGACCGGTGATCACCACCGGATCACCCTTGGACAGCCCGCCGGCCACACCTTCGGCGAGGCGCTTCCAACAGCTCACCGTGGCGAGGACGCGATCACCGTCCACCCACTGGCCGGTGCTCGGGTCGAGCCGGCGCGAGTTCGCCGCCACCCGGAAGTTGACCAGCTTGCTCCCGCCCGCGGTCTCGCGGACGACCGGTTCGGTGATGACGTAGCCGACCACGGTCACCTGGGTCTCGTACATGTCCGTCGCGCTCCTCTCCGCGCAGCGCTCGACGAGCGCTGCCACCTCGGGAAATTTCGCGGCCGATCTCCGGCTCGCCACCCAAGGTTGCCGGAGGATCACCACTCAGCGCGACTGATTTGGAACTCTCCGTGCGGATTCCGGCCGATCGGCCAGGTCACCTGCTCCGCTGGTCGTCCTTGTCGGCCAGTCGCTTCAGCATTTCGTTGTACGCCACCAGATCCGCGTCGCCGTCCGCATCGGCCTTCCGGTCGATCCGGCGAGCCGTTCGGCCATCCGCCCGCGACCACTGGATCAGCAGCGCGAGCATCACCACCACCAGCGGGACCTCGCCGGACGCCCACGCCAGGCCGCCGCCGAGCCGCTGGTCGGCGAGCAGGTCGGTGAGCCACGGCAGGTCGAGGCCGCGGTAGAAGTCGCCGCCGATCACGTTCGTGGACATCATCAGCGCGATGCCGAAGAAGGCGTGGAACGGCATGGACGCGAAGACCAGCCCGACCTTGCCCATCGGCGGCAGCTTGCGCGGCGCCGGGTCGATGCCGATCACCGGCCAGTAGAAGACGTAGCCGACCAGCAGGAAGTGCGCGTTCATCGCCAGGTGCGCCCAGTGCTGCGTCAGCGCCACGTCGAACAGGCCGCTGAAGTACAGCGCGTAGAAGGAACCGACGAACAGCACCAGGGCGACGATCGGGTTGGTCAGCACCCGCGTGATCGGCGAGTGCACGAACGCCAGCAGCCACTCCCGCGGTCCGGGCGGCTGCTCCTTGCCGGCGGGCTTGAAGACGCGCAGCGCCAGCGACGTCGGACCGGCCATCACCAGGAACACCGGGGCCAGCATGGACAGCAGCATGTGCTGGCCCATGTGCACGCTGAACACCGCGGGCGCGTACTTGCCGATGCCCGAAGAGGTGGCCACCAGCACCGTGGCGCAGCCGAGCAGCCACACGACGGTCCGCCCGACCGGCCAGCGGTCGCCGCGCTGCCGCAACCGGCGCACACCCAGCAGGTACAGGGCCGCCATGGCCAGCGCGAGCGTGCCGAAGACCAGGTCGAACCGCCAGTCGAACATCAACCGGAACGCGGTCGGCGGCGAGTCCAGCGGGTAGCCGATCAGCAGCTCGGTCCGGTTCGGGACGGTCGCGAGGCCGTCCGGCGGCGGGGTGCGCCCGAGCGCGACGGCGACGCCGACCGTGGCGAACATGACCAGCGCCTCGACCGCACCGAGGCGCAGCAGCGCGGCCACGCCGGCGCTCTCCTCGATGCGCTGCACGGCACTGCGCCGCTGGAAGTACCCGAACACGCCGAGCACCACGAGGCAGACGGTCTTGACGATCACCAGAAGCCCGTAAGTGCTGGTGAACAGCTGCTCAGGAGTCATCCGCACGAACGCGTTGATCACGCCGGACAGCGCCAGCGCCACCCAGCAGATCAGCGCGATCAGCGAGTACCGCCTCGCGACCAGCGGCAGGTGCGCACCGCGGCGGGCGGCGTGCGCCAGCAGCGCCACCAGGCCGCCCACCCACAGCGCCGCGCCGAAGAGGTGGAACAGCAGGCTGTTGGTGGCGATGTCGTGCGCGCCGCCGCTGGCGGAGTGACCGGTGGCGATCACCGGGAACAAGGCCAACAAGCTCAGGCCGAAGGCGACGACAGTCCAGCCCCACGACAGCACGATCCGGCAGCACAGCACGACCACGAACGCGATCACCGCGGTGAGCAGCCACGCCTGGGCCTGCTCCAATGCGTCCACCAGGCCGAACAGGACCTCGGTGTTGAGCACGTCGCCCACCGGGCGCCCGGTGGCGTCCGCGGCGATGAACGGCACCATCAGGACCGCACCCACGCACCACACGGCGGCGGCCCAGCCGGCGGTGCGGACCGCGGCGTAGCCGTCAGCGGCCAGTGCTCCCGAACGCTTGGCCGGGATGGCGAAGGCGGCGAACAGCAGTGCGCCGATGCACACGACCGCGCCGGACTCGGCGATCACGCGGACCACCGGCAACCCGTACTGCGTGATCGGGCCCGGATCCGGCAGCCCCAGCAGCTCGTAGGACGCCCCGGCGGACAGCGTGGTCAGCGCAGCGGCGACGAGGGCTGCGAGCACAGCAGCGGTGACGATCAGCACGCCCACGGAGCTGGACGTGCTGCGCCGTTCCGGTTGTTTTTCCTGCGCGGTCTCGGATGGCACAAACCGAGCGTAGCCGTCGATTTGAATCATTCAGCTTGCAGGGAGGCCGGGTCAGCAGGTGATCTCCGCCCCCGGTCACCGCTACGGTTGCGGGGTGACCGCTGTCCGTCGCCGTGCGCTCGTGGTGCCGATGTTGCTCCTGTGCGCGACCACCGCATGCACCCCGCCGGTTCCAGGCGAACCGGTGCCCGCCGCCGGGTTCCGCGACGAGCAGCAGACCTCGACCGCCGTTCAGCGGAGCGAGTCGCCCACTCCACGTGACGGCGCCGAGATCGACCCGTGCAGCCTCTTGGCGCCCGAAGACCTGGCGGCGCTCGGCGGCCCGGTCGGACAACCGCACCCGGACCAGCCGGTTCCGGGCGCGTGCACGCACCAGCTGACCAGCGGCCCGGACAACACCGCCGGCGCGGGGTTCTACGACCCGGTGCCGGTGGTCGCCCAGCACCAGCCGCGCGGTGTGGCGGTGGAGGTCGAGGGCCGCTCGGCCTGGTTGTACTGCGAGCTGATCGACGCCCACCAGACCTGCACGGCGGCCACCGAGCTCGGACCGGACCGCTCCCTGCTGACCATGCTGTCCCTCCGGGACGCCTCCGCCGCGGACACCACCGACCACCTGTTCGGTCTCACCACCGCGGCCCTGCACAAGCTGCCCCCTGCCTGACCAGCGGCAACGCCCACCGTTACGGTTCCAGCTGTCGATCAGCTTGCCGTTAGGTACCGGGTCGGCAACGGTGCAGCGCCGATGCCACGGGGACGGCCACGTGCCGCTACCCTGCATGCTTGCAGCTCAGCGGAGTTGCGCGAGCCCCCATAGCTCAGCTGGATAGAGCAAAGGACTTCTAATCCTTAGGTCGCAGGTTCGAGTCCTGCTGGGGGCGCAAAAGCCCTGGTAAACGAAATGGGGGTTGATCTCGTTCAAGATCAACCCCCACTTTACCCCCACAATTGCGTCAGGCGCTTCGCTCCAGCTTCCCGAGCGCCTTCGCCGCCGAGCTGCCTGTCGACTTGCGGTTCATGTACACGTCCTGGGTCATGCTGACCTTCTCGTGACCGAGGTAGTCAGCGATCTCCCGCGCGGTGAGTCCGGCCGCGTCGAGCACGGTGGCGACCAGGTGCCGGAAGGCATGCGGGTGCAGACCCTCCCACTCCGTTTCCGCCACAGCCTCGCGAAGATCAGCCCGCGTGTTGTCCGGATCACGCAGCGTGCCCCGCGTCGACGGGTAGACCCATTTGCAGTCCGATTCCGCTGCACGGCGCTTCAGCTGGTCCATGTACCACTGTGGAGGCTCTACGGTCCGCATTCCGGCTGAGGACTTGGTGTGCTCCTGCACGAACAAACCGACACCCTTCTCCCGGATGACGGTGCCCTCGATCGCGATCGTTCCCGCCTCGAAGTCGACCTTGGTCCAGTCGAAGGCCAGGAGTTCACCGATCCGACATCCAAGCGCCGCGAGACCGTCCACAAGGTCCGGCAGGTCCCGGCGACATGCCTTCTCATCGTTACTCAGCTTCGCCTGCAGCTGCGGCAACTCGTCGGGCTCCAGAGTCATCTTCTCCTTCTTGGCCTTCTTGCTGGCCTTCGGAAGAACAACCTCCCGAACCGGGTTGGTCTCGATCGCGTCGTGCCGAACGAAGACGCCCATGATTCCGCCCAGCACCACCTTGGCGTGCTTCGCGCTGCCAGGACCCGAGGACTGGTGCACTGCCCGTAGAACCCGGGTTGCCAAGGACACCGTGATCTCGAAACCGGCAAGGCTGCCAACTGCGGGCTGAACATCCCGAACCCAGCTTTCCCGATAGGTGCGCTTGGTTCGCATGGCCTTGTCTGACTCGTCCAACTCGTCAAGCCACTTCACCGCAACGACATCGACCTTCGTGGTTGCGGTGATCTCCTCCCCCGCCACCGCGCGTGACCGGTCACGCAGTGCCTGCGTCAGGATCTCCTTAGCATTCGCCTTGCTTCTGCCAACGCGCTCGACATGACGAACTTTGCCGTCGTAGTCGCGGTACTTGGTTCGAGCCTGCCACTTCTTCGGCCCGAGCTGGTAGTAGCGAATCTCGCCGTACGTGCCCAGAGCCAGCCGGGGACGTGCCATCAGGCCACCCCCTCTGCCTGCGCCTCGAACCATCGCTCGACGTCGTCGGGCTTGAACCGGACGTACTTGCCGATCTTGCGACCGACCGGACCGTAGCCACGGCTACGCCACTGGTAGAGCGTGCCGACCGGAACGCCGAGGTAGGCCGATACGTCGTCGATTCCCCACAGGTTGCGGATCATGGTCAGTCC
>NZ_JBEOVY010000107.1:0-20738 GCF_040295745.1 Saccharopolyspora sp. NPDC002686 | reverse complement strand
GGCACCTGCGCGGGCACCAAGACCTCCGGGCCACCGAACTCGCTCACTCGCACAACTCGCATGCGCCGAGCTTGCGATCTCCACCTAACTGGAAGTCAACCCCCGGGGCGGACACCCGGGGGTTGACGCGCCGACCTCGGCGGCGACCGTCACGCAGCGGGCAGGCCGACCTCGGTGCGGAGCATCGCCCTGGTCCTGCGGGATCCGGCCGGTTCGGCGGGGTCGACGGGGTCGGTGCCGCGCCGTTCGCACTCCGCCACCACCGCCCGCAACTCGTGGCGGTGGCGCTCGACCAGGTGCCACTGCCGCGCTTGGCGGGCGAGGTTGAGCTGGTGTTCGGCGCGACGGGCGCGGTGGTCGAGCTCCTCGGTGGTGCAGCTGTTCAGGATCACGGCTGTCCTCCGGGGCTCACGCGGCGAGCCGCTGCTCGGGGACCACGCCGACTGCGGCTCGCACCGCGTCGAGGTGGGTCCGGTACACCGTGCGGGCGCTGTCCGGGCCGGGGTTGGCCCTGGTGCCGTGCTGATCGCAGATCCACGTGCCCATGAACAGGTTCCGGTACACGTGCGGCCGGTGGGAGGCGGGGTGGGGGGAGCGGGTTTCGAGCTGTCGGGAGGGGTACATCGCTGGTCGGGTCCTGGAGTCGTATGGTCTCGTTGGTGCCATTCCAGATTGGTCCCCGGCTCCCCCCGCGACGACGGGAGGACTACGTAGGCAGTACGTATTTCGGGACTTTGTCCTCTGGAGCTTCCCGGTTCCCCGTCGTGCGCGTCCGGGGTCGTGCTCGACGAGTAGTCTCGGACGCGGAAGGCCGCAGCCGGGCAAAGCAGGGGGTTGCCATGGCGATGAGCGATGCACAGCGGATCGAGGCCCAGCGCCGCACGATCGCCGAGCACATCGAAGCGGAGAACGCGCACGACTGGCCGCGCGTGTACGGCACCTTCGTCCAGGACGAGCACGCGTTCTACGACGTCGTCCCGCTGAGCACCCGGTACGCGGGGTTCACGGGGGTGCAGGACTTCTACCAGATCCTGGACAGCGCCATCCCGGACTTCCGGATCACGGTGAACGCCGAGTACGACTCCCCCGGCGCCTCCGTGCGGGAGGTGACCATCGACGGGACCCACCAGGGCGAGTACTGCGACGCCCAACCGTCCGGACACCGCGTGACCTTCGAGCTGGCCGCGGTGTACATCTTCCGGCAGGAGGAGCCCGGGAAGCTGCTGGCGGAGCGCATCTACTTCGACAACGAGACCGTGCTGCGCCAGATGCGCGGCGAAGAGGACGCCCCGGCCGGGATCGGTTTGGCGACGAGGTGATCCGCTAGGCGTTCGCGTCCTGCCCGGCGGCGACCCAGGTGGCGATCTGCGTGCGGGACCCGAAGTCGAGCTTGGTCAGGATGTGCTCGACGTGGGCTTCCGCGGTCCGCTGGCTGATCACCAGCTGGGCCGCGATCTCCTTGTTCGACAACCCCTGCGCGATGGCTTCGGCGACCTGGAACTCCCGGCGCGTCAGCGGACCCCGGCGCTGTTCCCGGGCGGGCCTCGGCGTCGGCCGGGGCTTCTCCCGGACCGCCGCCGCCAGGCCCTGCTGGAGCGGCAGGCCCGCGGATTCGGCGGCGAGCTTCCCGAACGCACCCTCCCCCAGCGCCTCGCGTGCTCGTCCCTCCGCCTCGCGCCGGTAGTCGAGCAGCTGCTGCGCGCCCATCAGCGGGACCCCGACCAGCGGCCACAGCCGGTCGAGGACGCCGAAGATCCGGGCCGCCCGCTCGTGCTCGCCCAGCGAAACGTGCGACCACGCCAGCACTTCGGCGGCCATCCCGAGACCGAAGAGGTCGTTGAAGCGCGACTTGATGCCGATGCTCTCCCGCAGGTGCACCACGGCGTCGTGGGCGTCGCCCCGCATCCAGCTCGCGAGCCCTCGCACCACGAGCCCCCAGGACCTGGTCCACAGCTCTCCCGCCGCCGCGGTGATCTGCAGGCATTCCTCGGCGTACCCGGTCGCCCGGTCGCTCTCGCCTGCCAAGCAGGCCACCAGCCCGGACTGGACCAGCGACATCACCATCGGGCTGGTGATCTTGGGGTGCGTGCGGTGGCGCGACCACGCCCGCGTGGTCAACGCGCTGGCCTCCTCCAGGTGCCCTTCGGCCATCGCGTCGACGCCCAGCAGGTGCAGGCCGAAGGCGGCCAGCACGGCGTCATTGAGGTGCTCGGCCACAGCGCTGCAGCCTTCGGCCGTCGCCCGTCCCCTCGCCAGATCGCCCTGGTGGGAAGCCAGCCAGCTGCACACCCACAGCGCGGTCGCTCGCGGCACGGTCGGGGTGGCGTCCAGCGCCAGCAGGCGGTCCAGCCACTGCCTGCCCTCCGCGATCAGCCCGCAGGCCGTCCAGTAGAACCACAGCGCACCGGCGATCCGGAGGCCCTCCTGCACCTGGCCCGGCTGCGCAGCGCAGAACTCCAGGGCGGACCGCAGGTTGTCGTGCTCGGCGGAGATCCGGGCGCGCCACTGGAGCTGGTCCGGGCCGAACCAGTCGCGAGCACCCCGCTCGGCCAGGTCGAGGTAGTGGTCCCGGTGCAGCCCGCGCAACCGGTTCCGCTCGTCCTCCGACAGCAGGCTGAGGCCGTACTCGCGGACCGTCGACAGCAACCGGTAGCGGGTGGTTCCGGTGGGCGCGTCCTCGCGGGTGAGGATCGACTTGTCCACCAGCGCCGCCACCAGCTCCCAGATCCGCTCCCGGGCGAGTCCGGTTCCGCTGCAGACCTGCTCGACCGCCGCGAGGTCCACGCCGCCGGCGAAGACCGACATCCGCGACCACAGCAGGCGCTCCTCCGCCGAGCACAGCTCGTAGCTCCAGTCCATGGTGGCCCGCAGCGTTTGGTGCCGCGGCAGCGCGCTCCGGTTGCCCGCCAGCAGCCGGAACCGGTCGTCGAGCCGGGCCAGCAGCTCGTCCACCGACAGGAACCGGGTGCGGGCGGCGGCCAGCTCGATCGCCAGCGGGATGCCGTCCAGCTCCCGGCACAGCTGCGCGACGGCGCGGTCCTGGTCCGCAGCGGGCTGGAACCCGGCGGCCGAGGCGCGCTCCGCGAACAACCGCATCGAGCTCCCGTTCCCCGCGTCGGGCCCGGCCAAGTGGCCCACCTCGGACGGCTCCGGCACCGGCAGCGTGGACACCACGACGACGTGTTCGCCGTACACGTCCAGCGGCTGCCGGCTGGTGGCCAGGATCCGCAGCTCGGGCGCGGCGTCGAGCAGCGCGGTGCAGGTCTTGACGCAGCCGTCCAGCACCTGCTCGCAGTTGTCCAGCACGACGAGGATCTCCTTGTCGCGGACGTAGTCGGCGAGCACGTGCTCCACGCCGCGGGCCGACCAGTCCTGGATGCCCAGCGCCTGCGCCGCGGTGTGCGCGACCAGGTCGTCGTCGTGCACCTCGGCCAGTTCGACCAACCAGCCGCCGTCGCGGAAGGAACGCCCCAGCTGGGCGGCCACCCGCAGCGCCAGCCGGGTCTTGCCGACCCCGCCGACACCGGTCAAGGTCACCATCCGGGACTGGGCCAGCGATTGCCTGACGTCGACGCACTCCTGCCGACGCCCCACGAAGCTCGTGCGCTCGGCGGGGAGGTTGCCCACCCGCCTGCGCGCCGTACGACTGGCCACTCCGGCCCCACTGTCGAAGGAGGTGAAACCGTGCACCGCCAGCCTACGACCGCCACCGCCCCGAAGCGAGCGACCAGCGGATTCCCGGCCCTCCCCGATGATCAGACCGCGCTGGGCAGGACCAGGAAGCACCACGCCAGCACCGGACCGGCACCGACGATTCCGGCGGTGTAACCCATGATCTGCTTGTAGAAGCGGTCGCGGTCCACACCTCGGGCGTTGCTGAGCACCAGGGCCCCGTTGGTGGAGAACGGCGAGGTGTCCACGATCGTCGTGGAGATCGCCAGGGCGGCCACCAGGCCCGCCGCGCTGAGGTGGCTCGCGAGCAGGAGCGGGACGGCGATCGGGATGATCGCGGTCAGGATCGCCGTGGACGAGGCGAAGGCCGACACGATCGCCACCACGAAGCACAGCAGCAGCGCCACGAACAGCGGCGCACCCATGCCCGCGGCACCCTGCGAGACGGCTTCGATCGTGCCGGCCTTCTCCAGGATCCCGACGTAGGTCACCATGCCCGCCACCAGCAGGATCGTCGACCAGCTGATGCCTTCGACCGCCTTGGCCTGGTTCTTCACGTCCGCCAGGGTCAGCGCGGTCGCGGCCAGCAGCGCGAGGAAACCGATCTCCAGGTGGAACACCAGGGCGCCCACGACCAGCCCGGCCAGCGCCACCAGCGTCGCCGCTTGCCGCCAGGTCGGCCGCCCCGCCGCGAGCTCTTCGACCTCGCCGTTACCGGTGGTCCGAGCCCGCTTGCCACCGAAGCCGCCGAGTAGGAAGAAGGTCAGCAGCGACAGCAGGAAGTTGAACCCGAAGCTGGCCAGGAACAGTGTCGACGGCGCCACCTCCAGTGGGGTCTGGTCGACCATGCCCAGCACGAGCGCACCGGAGACCGCGATCGGCGAGAACGCACCGGCGTGCGCCCCGCTGATCACCATCATGCCGACCATCAGCTGGCTGATGCCGAACCGGTGGGCGAAGTTCATGCCGACCGGCGCCAGCAGCGCCACCGCGGCCGGGGTGAAGGTGCCGAACGCGGTAAGCACGGCGGCGACACCGAACAGCACCCACGGGATCAGCGCGGCTTTTCCGCGCACGAGCTTGATCCCGGCTCCCACCAGCAGGTCGATCGTGCCGTTGCGCTGGGCGACCGAGAACAGGTAGGTGACGCCGACGATGGTGATGAACAGCGAGACGGGGAATCCCTCGAAGATCTCGTCCTCGGAGAGTCCGAGCGAAGCCGTCCCGACGACGAAGGCGCCGATGAAGGCGAGGATCCCGATGTTGATGGGGAGCACGGTGGCGACGACGAACATGACGCCGAGGGCACCGATGGAGATCATTTCGGCAGACATCTTTGTCCTATGTGGTGGGTGTTCAGCGGATGCTAGGCCGGAAGCAGGTCGGGGACCAGGAGGTCGGCCTCGCAGAGGATTCGAGCGGCGCGTTCGACGGTGACCCGGAGGGGCTGCGCCCCGCGGACGTCGCTGCACGCGACCGCGATGACACCGGCCGGAGTTCCGATCCGCAGCGTTGCACCGGTCGTCGCCGACGCCCTGCGCACCACCGACCCGTCGAGCATCGCGGCGACCGCGACGCCGACCGCGGAGGTCAGGCCGATCGCCGGGTGCGGGGCGTTCATCGACAGCATCCGCACCGAGACGTCGTAGTCGTCGGCGGCGATGTCGTCGCCCAGCGAGGTCCGGTACGCCGCTGGTTTCCCGACGATGCCGACCTTCGGCACCGCGTCGTCCGGCACGTCTCCGGGGTTGGAGAGCCCCATCCGCAGCGCCGCGGCGTGGCGCACCGCGCGCAGCGGGTCGACCAGATCGCGCACCTCGGCGAGCGTTTCCACCCCGGTGCGGCCGATTCCGGCGGCATCCAGCAGCACCACCGGTGCGCCGGCGTCGACCGCGGTCGCCTCGACGGGCAGGCCCGCGAAGGTGAACCCGTCGAGCACCCGGCCGGTCGGGGTGACCGAGCCGGTGGTCCGTCCCACCGGGTCGACGAAGGTCAGCCCCACCGCTACTCCCCCGGCCCGGGTGCCGGGGACGGTCCGGGTGCCGAACTCGTGGACGTGTCCGCCGGTGGTGTCCACTTCAGCCTCGAGCACGGCGCCCGTGTTGGTGTTGCGCAGGACCACTCGGGTCAGGTCGCCGGTCACCGGGACCAGCCCCCGCGCCACTGCCCACAGCGCGATCGCGGTGGCGCAGTTGCCGCAGTTGCTGCCCCACTCCACCCGCCCGACACCGATGCCGACCTGCCCGAACAGGTAATCGACGTCGATGCCGGGAGCGTCGGAGGCACCGACGACGGCCGCCTTCGACGTGGTCGGGGTCGCGCCCCCGATCCCGTCGAGCTGGACCGGGTCCGCAGCGCCGTAGGCGTTGACCAGCAGTCCTTCCAGTTCTCGCGCGGTGGCGTCCACGCCGGTGGGCAGTGCCGACCGGTCGAACAACCAGCACTTGCTGGTGCCGCCGCGCACGAGTGTTGCGGGTACGTGCACTGGAACGTTCTTCCTTCTCCGGTGGTCTGTTGGTGGCGTTCACCCTGACAACGCGGAGGATTCAGTACAATGTCCAAGTTCTTACCCAGGCTTAAGCTGAACTAATAGCTCGCCGTGGCAGGAGGAGTCGCGTGCTGGACGTTCGACGGGTGTTGTTGCTGGTGGAGGCCGCCGAGCGCGGTTCGCTGACCGCAGCAGCCGAAGCCCTGCGGATCACGCCGTCCGCGGCCTCCCAGCAGATGTCCAGGCTGGAGGCCGAGGTCGGCCAGCCGCTGCTGTACCGGCTGCCGCGCGGGGTCCAGCTCACCGACGCCGGGCACGCGCTGGCCGAACGCGGACGCGCCATTCGCCGGGAACTCCGCGGCGCGCAAGCCGATCTGACCTCACTGGCCACATTGGACGAAGGAACGCTGCGGTTGGGGTCGTTCCCCACCGCCAGCGCTTCGCTCCTGCCGCTGGCGCTGACCCGCTTCTCCCGCAAGCACCCCGGCATCCGCACCACCGTGCGGTCGGCGCTGTTCGCCGAACTCGTGGAGCTGCTGCACACCGGCGAGATCGAGCTGGCGATGCTGTGGGACTACGACTGGGACCGGGCCGACGCCACATCGCTGGTCGTCGACCACCTGCTCGACGATCCGACGGTGCTCGTCGTGCCCGCCAACTCCGAGCTGCTGGAGGAGGATTCGATCGGGCTGGCCGACCTCGCCGGGCACCAGTGGATCATCCGCGCCGACAACCACCCGGTCGCCGAGGTCCTGCGCCGCAGCTGCCGCCTCGCCGGCTTCGACCCGATCATCTCCTACGAGTCGCACGACTACCAGGAGGCGCAGGCGATGGTCGCGGCCGGGCTGGGGATCGCGATCGCGCCGCGGCTGGCGCTGACCAACCGGCGCCACGACGTGCGGCTGGTCAACTTCGCCACCGACGTGCCCGCACCGACCCGGCGAATCCTGTTGGCCCGACCGGCCAACCGCACGCCGACCCCGGCCGCCGCGGCGATGACCGAAATCCTGCACGCTGTGTCCCAGAAGTTCACCGACACCAACCTGCACCTGGCCCAGCTCGGCACCGTGCGCGCCCGCGGCGCGGGGTGAGGCGGAACGGATCTCCGGGCTCCGCGCAAGAGCATTCGGGCAGGTTCGGCGGGCCGTCGTGCGGGGTACAACCCAGGGAGCCATGCACCCGCTACCGGGGGACTCCATGAAGATCGTGTGCATCGGGGCCGGCCCCGCCGGTCTCTACTTCGCCATCTCCGCGAAGCTCCGCGACGCCGGGCACGAGATCACGGTGATCGAACGCGATCCGCCCGGCGCCACCTACGGCTGGGGCGTCGTGTACTGGGACGACCTGCTCGACACCCTCTACGTCAACGACCGGGAGAGCGCCCAGCGGATCCGCGCCGCGTCGACCGTCTGGCAGGACCAGGTCGTGGCGATGCGGGGCGGGCGCGGCTACCTCACCGGGTACGGGTTCAGCGTGAACCGGGCCGTGCTGCTGGACATCCTGGTCCAGCGCGCCGTCGACCTCGGGGTGGACGTGCAGTTCGAACGGGCGGTGGACGACATCGCCGAGTTCGCCGACGCCGACCTGGTGGTGGTCGCCGACGGCGCGAACAGCCGCAACCGGCAGCGCTACGCCGACCAGTTCGGCACCGAGCTGCACCAGGGGCGCAACCCCTACCTGTGGCTGGGCACCGGCCGGGTGTTCGACAAGTTCACCTTCGGCTACGAGCAGACCCCGCACGGCTGGATCTGGTTCCACGCCTACCCCTCCAGCGCCGGGATCAGCACCTTCATCGTCGAGTGCCAGGAGGAGACCTGGCGGGCGCTCGGCTTCGACCAGCTCGACGACAAGGCCACCACCCGGCTGCTGGAGGAGATCTTCGACGAGCACCTGGCCGGGCACGCGCTGATCAGCGCGGCGCGCGGCAAGCCCGCGTCCTGGCAGCGCTTCACGCAGGTCTACAACCAGACCTGGCGGCACGCCAACGCGGTGCTGGTCGGCGACGCCGCGCACACCACGCACTTCACCATCGGATCCGGCACCAGGCTGGCCATGATCGACGCGGTGGTGCTCGCCGAGAAGCTGCGGGAGAACGAGCAGATCGGCAACGCGCTCAAGGAGTTCGACGGCGAAGGCCACGCGGCGATGCGCGTGGTGCAGGCCGCCGCGCGCACCAGCATGGCCTGGTTCGAGAACATCGACCGCTACACCGACCGGAACGCCGTGGACTTCTGCTTCGCGATGTCCTCGCGCAGCGGCCTGCAACCGCCGTGGCGCTACCAGCTGCACCTGTTGATGCAGAAACCGTTGGTCCGCAATGCTTTGCGGATCTTCGACCGCGGCATGCTGTGGGTCCGCGCGCGGCGGCGCGGTGAGTCGTGGTGGGTTCAGCCGACCCTGACGTAGAGCTGCATCCCCAGCTGCCGGTGATTGCCGACCGGGCACCAGAAGTCGTACACGCCCGGCGCCAGGGTCACCGTCAGATCAGCGGCATCGCCGGGCCGGACCACCGGTGTCTTCGCGTTGTCGACGCCGGGCCCGTTGATCTCCAGGATGTGCACGGCGCGTCCCGCGTTGATCGCGTGGAACGTGTAGCGCCCCGGCGGGAACCAGGCGGGCTGATCGAACCCGAAGTCGACCATCCGGACCGGCACCACCTGCGGCGGCCCGAAGCCGGTCTGCGCCGGTTGCGCGGCGGATGCCGTGGTCGCCCCGGCGCACAGCGCGGCCAGCAGGGCGATCACCCCGAGCAGCACGCCGAAGCCCCGGCGACGTGTGGAAAACCTGTTCGCGTTCTTCCCTGCATGCATGGTCCGACCCCCTCGGAATCTCGCATCGGACCGGACGGGCCGTGCCGTCGGTCCCGTTCCGGACCGGGTGGAAGTGCGCGGATCCAGAGTAGGGCGGCAGCTCCCCCGGGTGGTGTCCGATGAGGTCGGTGGGGAGCGTGGCGCCGGTGTGCGGACTCTTGCCGGAGCGCCGCGTGGAGGCTCGCGGGGCGCACGCGCCCGGGTCGCCCCAGCGGGGGCAGGAACCGCTCGGACGGGCGGTTTCAACTGGCTGTCCCGGTGGTGGGCTGGTGTGATCCTGACGTGGGTGTGTCTACGGGTGCCCCGTCGACGGTCCATCGGCGAGGGCGGGCGGTGTTCAGCTGGGCGCTGTGGGACTGGGGCTCCGCAGCGTTCAACACCGTCATCTTGACCTTCGTGTTCACCGTGTACTTGACCGAGCGCGTCGCCGTCGATCCGGAGAGCGGGTCGAAGGCGCTCGGCGTGGCGTTGACCATCGCCGGTGTGTGCATCGCGCTGGTGGCGCCGGTGACCGGTCAGCGCAGCGATGCCGGCGGGCGGCGCAAGCTGTGGCTGGCGGTGCACACCGGCCTGGTGATCGTCTGCACCGCGGGGTTGTTCTTCGTCCAGAACGAGCCGTCGTTCCTGGTGCTGGGCCTGGTGCTGCTGGCCACGGCCAGCGTCTTCGCCGAGTTCGCCACGGTGAACTACAACGCGATGCTGCTGCAGGTCTCGACCCCGGCCACGATCGGGCGGATCTCCGGGTTCGGCTGGGGCATGGGCTACTTCGGCGGGCTCATCGCACTGGTGATCGTGCTGATCGGGTTCGTGCAGCCCTCCGTCGGCCTGTTCGGGGTGACCGCGGCCGACGGGCTCAACATCCGCGTCGTCGCGCTGTTCGCCGCGATGTGGTTCGCGGTGTTCGCGCTGCCGCTGTTCGCCTTCGTGCCCGAGGCGCCGTCCTCCGGCGAGCAGGTGCGCCACGCCCTGCTGGGCAGCTACGTGGTGCTCGGCAAGCGGCTGGCGTGGATGTGGCGCGAGGAGCGGCGCACGCTGGGGTTCCTGGTGGCCAGCGCGATCTACCGGGACGGGCTGGCGGCGATCTTCACCTTCGGCGGGGTGATCGCCGCGGGCACCTTCGGGTTCAGCCCCAGCGAGGTGGTGGTCTTCGCGATCTCGGCGAACCTGGTGGCCGGGCTCGGCGCGTTCCTGGGCGGCCGGGCCGACGACCGGTTCGGGCCGAAGGCGGTCATCGTCGCGGCGCTGTTCGGCCTGGTGCTCGTCGGCGGTCTGCTGCTGGTGCTGCCACCCGGCAAGGCCGCGTTCTGGGTGTGCGGGCTGACGCTGGCGATCTTCCTCGGCCCGACCCAGTCGGCCAGCCGCACCTTCCTGGCGCGCATCGCCACGCCGGGCAAGGAGGGCGAAGTGTTCGGCCTCTACGCCACCACCGGGCGTGCGGTGAGCTTCCTGGGGCCGCTGGCCTTCAGCGGTTTCATCGCCCTCTTCGGCAGCCAGCGCGCCGGGATGGGCGGCATCGTGCTCATCCTGCTGGTCGGGCTGATCGCGATGCTGCCGGTGCGGTCGCCGGACCGCCCGCCCGAGCCGACCGAGGTTCCCGCCGCCGACGCCAGCTGAGCTCCTGCTGGTGCTCAGCGCACGTTGCGGCGCAGGCGCACTCGGTACGAGTAGTGCTCGGGCAGGAAGTGGCTGACCGCCAGTTCGACGGGTTGTCCCGTGGTGGACTGGTACATGCGGTCGATGCGCAGCAGGGACCGGTGCGGTTCGCAGCCGAGCTGCTCGGCGATCTCGGGCGTCGCGGTGCCGACGGTGATGCTCTGCTCCGCCTCCGCGATGGGGTCGGTCAGCCGGTCGTCGAGCAGTCCGATGATGGTCACCCGGCTGCGGGCGCCGGTCTCGGTCAGCTCGGGCACCGACTCGACCAGCTTGCCCACCTCTGGCGGCAGGAACACGGTGGTCAGGCAGAACGGGACATCGTCGTGCAGGCGCAGGAACTCCAGCACGTGCACCCGGTCGGAGGCCAGCCGGAGCCGCCCCGCGGCGTCGAGGTCGACCTTGCGGTGCAGCGGGGTGAGCAGCTGCATCGTGGTGTCGATGGACAGCCCCATCAGGTCGTCGATGGACCCGAACTGGCGCAGGTACTGCTCCTCGCGGGGCGCGGCGAAGGTGCCTCGGCCCGGGATCCGGTAGACCATGCCTTCGGCGACGAGGTCTTGGAAGGCGCGGCGCACCGTCTGGCGGCTGACGCGGTGGCTCTCGGCGAGCTCGGCCTCGGTGGGCAACCGCTTGCCCTCCGGGTAGTCGTGCTGCAGGATCGCCGACCGCAACTCGCGCGCCAGGCGCAGGTACGCGCTCTCCCGGCCGTCCGCCACGTCATCACCTCCCGGCTCCTCGCCCCCGACCGTAGCGGAACCGCTCGGAGCCCGATCTTCAGCCGTCGAGGCCGCCGCGTTTGACGAGTTGCGCGGCGATCACGTTGCGCTGGATCTCGTTGGTGCCCTCGCCGACGATCATCAGCGGTGCGTCGCGGAAGTAGCGCTCCACGTCGAACTCCGTGGAGTAGCCGTAGCCGCCGTGGATGCGCACCGCGTTGAGCGCGATCTCCATGGCGACCTCGGAGGCGAACAGCTTGGCCATGCCCGCTTCCATGTCCACCCGGCGTCCCGCGTCGTACTCGCGCGCCGCGTGCAGGGTCAGCTGGCGGGCGGCGGTGAGCTTGGTGGCCATGTCCGCCAGGTAGTTGCCCACCGACTGGTGCTTCCAGATCGGCTTGCCGAAGCTCTCGCGCTCCTGGGCGTAGCGCAGCGCGTCGTCCAGCGCGGCTTTGCCCACGCCGAGCGCTCGGGAAGCGACCTGGATCCGGCCGGTTTCCAGGCCTTTCATCATCTGCGCGAAGCCCTTGCCCTCCGTTCCGCCGAGCACTGCGCTCACCGGCGCGCGGTAGTCGTCGAAGGACAGCTCGCAGCTCTCGACCCCCTTGTAGCCGAGTTTGGGCAGGTCTCGGGAGACGGTCAGGCCGGGCCCGTGCTCGACCAGGACGATCGAGATGCCCTTGTGCGCGGGCTGCGCATCCGGGTCGGTCTTGCACAGCAGCGCGATCAGCTGGGAGCGGCGGGAGTTGGTGATCCAGGTCTTGGCGCCGTTGATCACGTAGTCCTCGCCGTCGCGGCGAGCTGTCGTGGTCATCGCTTGCAGGTCGGAGCCGCCGCCGGGTTCGGTGAGCGCCATCGTCGCGCGGATCTCACCGGTGGCCATCTTCGGCAGGTACCGGCGCTTCTGCTCCTCGGTGCCGAAGTTCAGCAGCAGCTTGGACACCACGCTGTGCCCGCCCATCGCGCCGGCCAGGCTCATCCAGCCGCGGGCCAGTTCCTCGACGATGAGCACGTAGCAGGGCGTGGAGACCGGGGTGCCGCCGTGCTCCTCGGGGATGGCCAGCCCGAAGATGCCCAGCTCCTTCATCTGCTCGATGAGGGCTTCCGGATAGGTGTTGGTGTGCTCGAGCTCCTGCACCACCGGCTTGACGGACTTGTCCACGAAGTCCCGAACCGTTGCCACGGCGAGCTTCTCGTCCTCGTCGAGGATGTCCACTGTGCTCACTCCGCAGTGCCCTTCTCTCGGTGCCGCGCAAGTTCAATGGAAATTGGGCGTGCGATTTCAATGGAATTCGGACTGATCAGGCCGCGCGCGGGAAGGTCTTGCGCAGCAGGTCCCGGACCGTCGTCCAGTCGGCGTCGGCCAGCAGGGCCGGTACGTCCGGGCCGCAGGCCTTGAACTTCTCGCCCAGTTCGACGGAATTCGGTGGCCGGGACGGCGCGCCCGGCGGGTGTTCCAGCCGCACGTTCAGGGTCGGACCGTCGTGCTCGACGTCGATGTCCACTTCGCCGGTCAGCAGGCCGTCCGCGCCCGGGGTGTGTTCGAGTTCGACCTCGCGGAGCAGTCCCTGCGCCGCGTTCCGGTTGACGGCTTCGTCGGTGAAGGCGGCGAAGTCCGGGTAGTCGTCCAGCAGCGCCGTGGCGACCGCGTACGGCAGGCTGAACTTCCCTTCCAGGCCGGTGGTGGGCCGGTCGTGGATCAGCGGTTTGACGGTGGCCAGCGGAGTGCGCACCCGGACTGCGCGCACTTCGCCGCGGACCTGGTCGCGGACGTCGCGCAGCGCGGCGATCGGGCGCTGCATGGCGTAGCAGCAGGGGTAGACCTTGATCGCCAGCCCACCCGGGACCGCCGGTCCGGACAGGTCCAGCTCGCCGCGGCCGCCGACCAGTTCCAGCCAGGCGTCCAGCGCGCCGGGGTCGGCGGTGGCTCCGGCCTGCGCCAGCTGCGCGGCGCGCACCCCGGCCTGGGCGGCGAAGCCGACCTGCAGGGACTTGCCATGCGTGCCGAAGGCGTTCTGCACTCCACCAGCGGCCGGGACCGCGAGCGCCATCGCGGTGGCCAGCTGCTCGGCGGAGAGCCCCAGTGCGGTGCCTGCCGCGACGGCGGCGGCCGGGGCTCCGGCGGTGCAGGTCGCGTGCCAGCCCGCGGAGTAGTGCGACCAGCCGAGCGCGTTGCCCAGGCGGGCCATCACCCCGGCTCCGGCCAGGTACGCCCGCGCGTCACCGCCGGTGGCCAGCACCACCGGTACGGTCACCACGCTGATGTGGGTGGTGGAGTCGACGTGCAGGTCGTCGAAGTCCAGCACGTGCCCGACGGCTGCCCAGCGGGCGGCATCCGGCAGTTCGGCGGCGATCGCGGTCAGCGGGTCCTCCCGCGCGGCGAGGGTCACCGCGGCGGTGTCGAGCAGGGAGCGCTGGGCCAGCGCCAGGTCTTCGGTGCTCGGTTCGAGCTCGGCCGCCCAGTTCGCGAGTGCTTCGGCGATGGATGCCATGGGAACCTTTCCGCCAGCGGGTCGACCCTACGCATTGTTTGTACGGCCAAATGCGTCGCGCGGTCAAGACCGGCTGCCGCCTGAAACCTGCTGCCCGCGCGGGATCACTGCCGCTGGTCGTTGACGCGGGCGGGAGCGAGGTCGAGACTGGCAGCGAGTTTGTACGGCCCAATTCGCGAGGAGGAGCAGTGCCGGGTTTGGACACCTACCTGCAGGGGTGGCGGCCGGAGCCGCTGGCCGAGACCGACGCCCTGAGCTCCGAACCGTCGCGCGCCCTGGCCGCCGTGCTGGAGACCGCCGCACCCGCCGACGACCTGCCCCCGCTGTGGCACTGGGTGCACTTCCTGACCTGGCCGCAGCACGGCGAGCTCGGTGCGGACGGGCACCCGGCGCACGGGCACTTCCTCCCCCCGATCCCCGACCGGCGGCGGATGTTCGCCGGCGGCCGCCTGACCGCCACCGCTCCCCTGCGCCTGGGCGCACCTGCCGAGCGCACGACATCGCTGGCCGACGTGGTGGTCAAGCAGGGCCGCTCGGGCGAGATGGCCTTCGTGACGACTCGCGCGGAATACCGGCAGGACGGCGAGCTGCGGTTCGTCGAGGAGCAGGACTACGTCTACCGCAGCGGGGAGAGCTCGACCAAGAGCCCGAACGCCGCACGGCCCACCGAGCTGCCGACCTCCGATGCGCCGTGGCAGCAGCCCTTCACCGGCGACCCGGTGCGGCTGTTCCGGTTCAGCGCGTTGACCGCCAACTCGCATCGCATCCACTACGACGAGCCCTACACCCGCGAGGTCGAGTCCTACCCCGGGCTCGTCGTGCACGGCCCGATCCTGGTGCTGCTGATGACCGAACTCGCCCGCCACCGCGCGCCGGACCGCCGGGTGACCGGCGTCGACTACCGGCTGCGCCGACCGGTGTTCGCCGGCGACCCGGTGCTGGTCACCGGCTCACCGGCCGGGGACATGGCGGTCCGGACGGCACCGGACGAGGTCATGGCGACGGCGCAGGTCACCTTCGGTTGATCAGCGGCGCGCAACCCGCTCCCAGGCGTCCAGCAGCCGCGCGGCCGATCCACCGATGGGCCCGACCGCGTCCGCGAGCACGTCCGGATCGGGCAGCTCCGCACCGTCCACAGCGGACACCACGGAGCCGGCGTCGGTGATGGTGCTGGAGCAGACCGCCAGCAGGTGCTCCGGGACGTCCAGCGCCGGATCGACGCATCCCACCAGCGGAGTTCCCACCGCGGCGATCAGCGGGAACACCGTGCCGGGAATCCCGATCGCCGCTTCGGCCCGCGCCGAGGCCTGCAACGACGGAACGTCGCTGATCTCGAAGCGGCTCCACAGCGACGGGTCCTCCCGCGGGTGCAGGCCGACCAGGATCCGCTTGCCTGCGGCCTGGAGCTCGTCGGCCGCGGCCAGCAGCAGTTCGGTGCCGGGTGCGGCCGCACCGGTGTCGTCGGGGTGCGTGACGCTGGTGAGCACCAGGACCAGACCTGGTTCCGGTGCGCGCTGCGGCAGCGAATCCGCTTGCGGCACACCGACGACCTGGATCTCGCGGTGAGTTCCCAGGTATCCGGCGAAGGCGCGGGCCTCCGCGGACGAGGACGAGGTGAGCGCGCGCAGCCGGGGTCGCAGCTGCTTGGCGCGTTCTGCTTCCCGCGGCCCGAGGTAGGCCAGGGAGCTGGCCGCGAGGGGCAGCGTCCGGAAGCGGTCCGCGCACCCCACCGGCCAGTCCCCCGCGCCCGTCACCACCAGCAGGTCGGCGGCTGGAGCCTCGTCGGGCACCGCCACCGGCACCGGATCGCCCGGGGCGATCCCCGCCCGATCCGGCACCAGCTGGGTCAGCTGCCAGCCGCGCCGGTCGGCTTCGGCGAGCAGCGGTTTGACGTGGTAGGTGCCCCACGGCTCGTTCGTCGCGATCAGGACGCGGCGCGGCCGGCCCGCCGTCGCGGTACCGCCGAGCGCCAGCAGCCCCGCACCGGCCAGCGCTGCGCCCAACACCGTTCGCCGCGCGACCACCGCCCGCTCGTCGTTGCTCATGAGCACCGAACCTACGCACCCGAACCGACCAGGACGTGAACGCGCGACGAACTCGGCTGATCAGCGCGGTGCGTCGTCGAAAGCTCCCCGGTGGACCGCGGCCGGGTGGCGCGGGTTCAACCGGCCGGAGCCGTCGGCGAAGAGCTTCTCCCGGAAAGTTCCCGGGTGGTAGTCGGTCTGCGCCAGGCCGCGGCGGCGCAGCTCGGGCAGCAACCCGTCGATCACCTCCTGGTAGCTGCCCGGGATGACGTGGTTGATGATGTTGATCCCGTCGATCCCGGCGTCCTGCCAGCGCTCCAGCTCGTCGGCGATCTGCTCCGGCGTGCCGACCAGCCGCATCCGCTCGGCGCGGTAGCGGACCATGTCCTCGATGGTCGGATCGCCGCCCGGCACCGAGTCGATGACCGCCTGCAGCACTCCCCGACCGCCTTCGACGTGCAGGTCCTTCAGCGGGGTGTCCACCGGTGCGTCGCCGAGGTCCACCCCCATCCCGCCGAGCATGTGCGCGGCCAGGCCGTCGATCGACAGGTGCTCGTCGAAGTCGGCCTTGCGCCGCCGGGCCTCGGCTTCGGTGCTGCCGACCACGAAGGACAGCCCTGCGAAGAACAGCACGTCCTCGGGACGGCGACCGCGCTCCACGGCCTGCGCCCGGACGGTGGTGGTGATCTTCTCCGCGCTGGCTGGCGAACCGGCGAACATGAACACCGCCTCTGCGTTGCGCGCTGCGAAGGCCATCCCGGCCGGGGAGGTGCCCGCCTGGAACAGCACCGGCGTGCGCTGCTTCGAGGGCGCCACCAGGTGCGGCCCCTCCACCGAGTACCGCTCGCCCCGGTGGTGGATCTTGTGGATCTTCGCCGGATCCGCGTGGACGCCCGCTGCCTTGTCCCGCCGCAGCGCGTCGTCGTCCCAACTGCCCTCCAGCAGCTTGTAGACGACATCGACGTACTCGTCGGCCCACCGGTAGCGCTCGTCGTGCGGGGTCAGCCCGGGCAGGCCGAAGTTGCGGTGGGCGTTCTCCAGCGCCGAGGTGACGATGTTCCACCCCGTCCGGCCACCGGTGAGGTGGTCGAGCGTGGCGGCGCGGCGGGCGAAGGTGAACGGGTGCTCCTGGATCACCGAGCTCGTCCACGCCAGGCCCAGGTGCTCGGTCACCGCACCGAGCGCGGAGATCATCACCGACGGGTCGTGCGACGGGATCTGCAGGCCCTCGGTGGCGAAGATGTCCCAGCCGCCGCGGTAGTTCCCGTACAACCCGACCACGTCGGCGAAGAAGATCGCGTCGAACTTGGCCGCTTCCAGCTGCTGCACGAGATCGGTCCACAGCGACAGCTCGTCGAACCGGTGCTGCTGCGCCTCCGGGTGCCGCCACTGCCCTTCCAGGATGTGCGAGGTCGTGGCCATGACGAAGGCGCTCAGCCGCAAGCGGCTCCTCCGGGCGCTCACAGCCGCTTGTCCAGACGTCGCACGGTCGCGTTGCCGACCAGTTGGACCAGCTGCACCAGCGCGATCATCACCAGCACCGCCACCACCATCACCCCTGTCTCGTAGCGGTAGTAGCCGTGGCGGATGGCGAAGTCGCCGATGCCGCCGCCACCGACCAGACCGGCGATCGCCGAGTAGGAGATGAAGCTGACCACCATGATGGTGATCGAACCCGCCAACCCCGGCCGCGCCTCCACCAGCAGCACGCTCCAGATGGTGCGAAGCTTCGACGCACCCATCGCCTGCGCGGCCTCGACCACGCCCGGATCGACCTGCAGCAGGTTCTGCTCGACGAACCGCGACAGGTAGGCGATGGCGTTGACGCACAGCGGCACGGTCACCGCGACGGTGCCGACACTGGTGCCCACGACCAGCCGGGTGATCGGGATCATCGCGATCAGCAGGATCAGGAACGGGAACGAGCGCACCAGGTTCACCACCGCGTTGAGCACCTGGTGCACCCGCGGCGACGGGCTCAGCCCGCCCGGTCTGCTCACCCACAGCAGCACGCCGACGGGGATCGCGGCAAGCACCGCCAGCGGCACGGTGATCAGCAGCATCAGCCCGGTTTCGCCGAGCGCTTCGAGCATTTCCGGCAGCGCGGCGGTGATGCGGTCAGCCGACATGGGTCGCCTCCGAGGTCCGCGGCTGCAACCGGATGCGGTCGTCGAGCATGAACCGGGCGATCTCGGTCTCGGGCTGCAGCGGTGACCCGTCCAGCCGCAGGTGTTCGACGACTTTGCCGCCGGCCATCACCGCGACGTCGTCGGCGATCGCGCGGACCACGTTCATCTCGTGGGTGACCAGCACGATCGTGATGCCGAGCCGTTGGTTGATCTCCTTGAGGTAGCTCAGCACCGCCACCGTGGTCCGCGGGTCGACCGCGCTGGTCGGTTCGTCGCACAGCAGCACCGACGGCTCGTTGGCCAGCGCCCGCGCGATCGCGACCCGCTGCTTCTGGCCGCCCGAGAGCTTCGCCGGGTAGGCGTCGGCCTTGTCGGACAGGTCGACCACGGCGAGCGCCTCGGCCACCCGCGCCGGGCGGGCCGCCTTGTCCACGCCGGCGATGCGCAGGGCCAGTTCGACGTTCTGCGCCGCGGTGAGGTTGGCCAGCAGGTTGAAGTGCTGGAAGATCATGCCGATCTTGCCGCGCCGCCGGCGCAGCTCGGCGTCGTCCACAGTGGTCAGATCGGTGCCGTCGACCTCGACCGCGCCCGAGTCCGGCCGTTCCAGGAGGTTGATCAGTCTGATCAGCGTCGACTTGCCCGCGCCGGAGAAGCCGATGATCCCCTGCACCGAGCCGCGCGGCACGTGCAGGTCGACGTCGTCGACGGCGGTCAGCGGTCCGTCCGGGCCGGTGAAGCGCTTGGTGACCCCGCGCAAGGTGATCAACGTCCACCGTCCTTCCACCACTGGCCGAGCTGGGCCTGCGGGTCCTCGGTCCACGGCAGCGGCGCCCAGTCGCCGTAGAACTGCTTGAAGAAGGCAGCGACCTGCGGGCTGTGCAGCGCGGCCTGCAACGCCCGCGCCTTCTCCGACCCCACCTCGTCCGGCCGGCCGCCGACGACGATCCGGTACGGCACGGCGTCGACGTCCTTCTCGCGCAGCAGCGCGGAACCCTCGACGTCCAGTCCGATCTCGATCGCCTGCCGGGAGAACAGGAACCCGGCGTCGACGTCCGGCAGGGTCTGGGTGAGGGTCTGCTGGTCGACCTCCACGAACGAGTAGCGGTGCGGGTTGTCCACGATGTCGCGCTGGCTGGTGGTGACCACCTGCGCGCCGTCGCGCAGCTTCAGCCGCCCGGCCTCGGCCAGCAGGTGCAGCGCTCGCCCGTTGTTCGCCGGATCCACCGGCAGCGCGATGCGCGCACCGTCGGGCAGCTGCGCGATGTCGTCGTAGCGCGTGGAGTACAGCCCGGCCGGGGAGCCCACGACGTAGAACAGCGGGACCACGTCGGTTCCGTTGTCGCGGTTGAAGGTCTGCAGGTAGGCGCCGTGCTGGAAGAAGTTGAAGTCGGCCTCGCCGGCGCTGACCGCGTGGTTGGGCTGCACGATGTCGGTCACGTAGCGGACGTCGAGCTGCCAGCCCTGGACTTCGAGCTGCCGGCGAGCGATCTCCAGCGGGTCGTGGTACGGCGGGCTGTCGGTGGCGACGATGCTGATGGTGCGGTCGTCGGAGGCCGTTCCACCGGCCAGGCCGCAGCCGCCGAGGGCCAGCACCAGCGCGCCGATCAGCGCGAGGAACGGGAAAGAGCGGGAGTTCTCGGGTCGCCGCGCGCGGGCGGACCGGTGGTGCGAAGTGGACACTCTCGTCGCTTTCTGCTGGGGCGGGTCAGATCTGGCCGTGCCGGGGCGGCCGGGTGCCGTTGAGGACGTAGCGGCCGATGTGCTGGACCTTCCAGCGCACCGGGTCGTGCAGGGTGTGGGTGCGGGCGTTGCGCCAGTGCCGGTGCAGATTGGTCTCGGCCAGGCTCGACCTGGTGCCGGAGACCTCGAACATCGCGCTGCTGAGCTCGACCGCGACGCCGTCGGCGAACACCTTCGCGGTGGCCACCGCGATCGAGGCCGTGGCGGCGGAGTCGGCCTCGAGGTCGGCGCGCGCCGCGTCGAGCTCAGCGCCCGCCTTCTCCAGCAGCGCCTCGGCCGCGCGGAGGCGGACCGCCAGCTCACCGAACCGCTGGATGGTGAGCGGATCCTCGGCGGCTGTCTCCACGCCCGCTTCTCCCCAGGGACGGCTGCGGGTGCGGACGAACTCGGCCGCGTCGTCGAGCGCTCCCGCGGCGATGCCGACGTCGATCGCGGCGTGCAGCGCCTGGGCCAGCGCGCCGTGCAGCTGCGGGCGGTCGAAGGTCAGGTGGTGCGGCACGATCCGGTCCGCGGGCACCGGGACGTGGTCGAGTTCGACGGTGCCGCTGGCGGTGGTCCGCTGACCCATGCCCGCCCAGTCGTCGATCACGGTGACGCCCGCTGCGTCGCGCGGCACGTACGCGACTTGCAGGCGGTCCTGATCGTCCTTGGCCAGCACCGGAATCCAGTGCGCCAGCAGGGCTCCGGTCGAGTAGGCCTTCTTGCCGTCGAGCACGAACTGGCCGTCCGGGGCGGTGGAGAGCCGCGTCCGGATCTCCTGGACGGTGCGGGTGCCCGCCTCGGACTGCGCGTTGCCGAACCGCTTGCCCGCCAGCACTTCGCCGAAGAAGAAGCGCTGCTGCTCGGCGGTGCCGTTCTCGCGCAGCACGTTGACGTAGGCGAAGTGGCTCTGCGGGATCTGCGCGATGTTCGGGTCCGCTGCGGCCAGATCATCGGATTCGCCTCCCGACCCATCACCGCGGGCGAGCACGTGCACACGCACAACGTCGACTACCAGGAGTTCCACCGGGAGCA
>NZ_JBEOVY010000106.1:0-21007 GCF_040295745.1 Saccharopolyspora sp. NPDC002686 | reverse complement strand
GGGATCCAGGTCCCGCCGCGCGTTTTCGCAGATCGAGGCTCAGGGGCGGTGCTGCGGCAGCGAATCCGCCAGGAACCCGACGAACTCCGTGCCCACCGCGTCGAACACCGCGCCCTCGTGGCCGCCCGGCAGGTAGGTGACCACCGGGGTGTTCGGGTGCCGCTCGACCAGCGCGTTGATGCCGTCCAGGAACGGGTCCGCGTCACCGGTCCACACACCGACCGGCACGTCGCCGAGCTCGTCGAGGCGGCGCAGCGGATCCACCTCCCGCCACTCCTCCTCGCTGGCGAAGGCTTCCTTCTCCTTCATGCCCTCCCAGTCCAGCTGCAGCGCCGGGGCGAGTTCGGCGACGGCGGCGACGGGCTTGCCCGCCGCGCTGCGGTCCTCGGCGTAGGTCAGCGCGCCGAACCCGCCGGTCGATATCCCCGCGACGGCGAAGGGCAGCCCTTCCTCGTCGCCGAGGCCGCGCTCGCGCAACCAGCCCGGCAGCTCGTCGTTCAGCATCGACGCGAGGTCGCCGTTGGCCGAACCGTCGTTCCAGTACGGGTTGTAGCCGCCGTCGACCACCGCGAACGCGAACGCCGGGATCTGGCCCTCGTGGTAGAGCCGCTCCAACGAAGCCAGCGTGTCGTACGGGATCGGCGTCGGGTTCACGCCGTCGCGGCCGTGCAGGTAGAGCACGACCGGCAGGTTCTCGGTGGACTCCAGCCCGGTCGGGTGGGCCAGGTAGAGCTGCACGTCGGTGCCGCGGCGCTCGGAGCGGACCTGCTCGGTGCGGATCTCCGGCATGTCCTGTTCGGACACCGCCGGTGCGGCGTCGACCGCCGGCGGAGCGGGGGCTGCGGGTGGAGCCGGTGGCGCGGCGCACCCGGTGAGCGAAACAGCTGCTGCCGCCGCCACGAGCAGGCTTCCCATTCTCCGAGCGCGGGACACGCCACCTCCAAGTCCGTTAGGTCTGATTCCCACGTTACCGACCCGTAGATCCTTGCCCGGACCTCGGGTGGCCGCGAGCATGGCAGCAAGATCCGCCAGCGCGGGCGGATCAGGAGCGCTGAGGAGCGGCACGTGAAGGGTTCCGAAAGCCTGCTGGCCACTGCGGTCAGCGCCGGCGTCCAGGTCTGCTTCGCCAACCCCGGCACCACCGAGATCCCGCTGGTCGAGGCGTTCGACCAGGTCGCGGGACTGCGGGCGGTGCTGGCGCTGTCCGAGGGAGTGGTCACCGGGGCAGCCGACGGTTACGCCCGGATGACCGGTGCACCGGCGATGACGCTGCTGCACCTCGGCCCGGGATTCGCCAACGGGATCGCGAACCTGCACAACGCGCGCCGCGCCCGCACGCCGATGATGAACCTCATAGGCGAGCACGCCTCCTGGCACCAGGCCGCCGATGCGCCGCTGACCAGCGACATCGAGTCGTTGGCGAGCCCCGTTTCGGGTTCGGTGCGCCGCACCACGTCGGCCGCGAACGCCGCTGCGGAGTTCGCCGAGGCCTATCGCGCCACCATGCAGCAACGGCTCCCCGCGACGCTCATCGCCGCTGCCGACCACATGTGGGAGCAGGGCGGCGAACCCGTCGAGGTCGCGGCGGTGCCCGAGCCGCCGTCGGTGGACGACGACCAGGTCACCGCGATCGCCAAGCTGCTCGCCGGAAGCGGGCGACCCGCGTTCCTGCTCGGCGGGCGCGCGCTGGAGCCAGCCGGGGTCCGCGCTGCGGCACGCATCGCCGCCACCGTCGGCGGTGAGCTGTTCGCCGAACGCTCGCCCGCTCGCATCGACCGGGGACCGGGAATCCCGCCCATGCGGTCGATCCCGTACTTCCCGGAGGACGTTCTCCGCACCTTGGAAGGGTTTTCGCACCTGATCCTGGTCGGCGCCCGAACCCCGGTGTCGTTCTTCGGATATCCGGACGTGCCGAGCTACCCGGTGCCCGACGACACGCAGGTGCACACCCTCGCCGACGTCGAGCAGAACGCCGTCGAAGCGTTGCAGGCGCTGGCGGAGGCGACCGGCAGCGCCGCCACCGAACTACCGGTCATCGCACCGCCCGAAGTGCCGACGCCGAGCGGCGCGCTGTCCGCGGCCGGCATCGCGGCGGCGATCGTGCTCACCCAGCCGGAGAACGCCGTCGTGGTCAACGAAGGCGTGTCCTCCGGTGCGGCGTTCCCGGCGATCGCCGCTGCGGCGCCGGCGCATTCGGAGCTGACCAACACCGGCGGCGCGATCGGCATGGGGTTGCCGGTGGCCACGGGTGCCGCGATCGCCTGCCCGGACCGGCCGGTCATCAACTTCCAGGCGGACGGCAGCGCGGCCTACAGCGTCCAAGCACTGTGGACGCAAGCCCGCGAAGGTTTGAACGTCACGACCGTGATCTGCGCCAATTCCCGCTACGGAATCCTGCAAGCGGAACTCCGCCGAGCGGGCGTCGACCAGCCGGGCCCAGCGGCCGCGAGCATGACGAGCCTCGCCGGGCCCACAGTGGACTGGACAGCCGCGGCACGCGGCTTCGGCGTCCCCGGAACCCGCGCGACGACCGGCCCCGAACTCCTCGACGCCCTGCGCCGGGCACATGCCGAACCCGGCCCCCACCTCATCGAAGCGGTCATCTGAATTCCAGGGCAGGACGGCGATTCCTAGGACGACCAGTGCCGCGACCTTGAGCAGTTCGAGCGCGACGTACCAGAGGTGCGCGGTCGACCTCGGGCCGTCCTCAGCTGGGACAGCAGCATCGCGATCGCAACGCCACCGGAGGCGATCGCGGTGCTGCCCGGCGGCGTACGACCGCGAGTCCCCTCGGGGCTCGACCGAGGGGACTCACGGACCCCCAGTGCTCAACCCGCGACGAGCATCCGCTCGTCGTCGAGCAAGCCGTGGCGCATCGCGAACGACGCCGCTTCCAGGCGGGAGTGCACCCCGAGCTTGGTCAGCACCGACTGCACGTGCGTGCGCACCGTCGTCGGCGCCACCCCCAGCTGCTTGGCCATGGCCGTGGTGTGCGCGCCGTCGACCAGCATCCGCAGGCACTGGCGCTCCCGGGCGGTCAGGTGGGAGGCCAGCCTGCGGGCGTCGGTGGTGCCGGCCAGGCGCGGCGTGCGCGAGGCGGCCAGCTCGACGACCACCTCGCCGTCCATCACGCCGCGGATCGCGCCGGCCAGCACCTCCAGCCCGCACATCTTGTTCACGTAACCCGCCGCCCCCTTGCCCAGCGCCGCGCGCATGCCCCGGACGTCGCCGTCGGCGGTGAGCACCAGGATCCGGGTGCGCCCGCCGGCGTTGAGCAGCTCGCCGATCACGTCCAGGCCGTCGCCGTCGCCGAAGAACCGGTCCAGCAGGCAGAGGTCCGGCCGGTGGGCCCGGACCTCGCCGACCACGTCCCGGACGTTGGCGGCGGTGCCCACGACCCGGTGGCCGCGCTGCGGCAAGGTCGCGACCAGCGCGTCGACGAAGATCGCGTGGTCGTCGCCGAGTACCAGGTCCGCCATCCCCGTCACCTCGCCAGGTGCGACGGGAACACCAGCCGCGCGCAGGTCCCGCCGCCCGGTGCCGGGTCGACGCGCAGTTCGGCACCGCAGCGCCGCGCCAGCGCGACCACGATGCCCAGTCCGAGCGATGCCGTGCCGCTCGGACCACGACCGAATCCCGGTCCGTCGTCGCTGATCTCGACGTGCAGCTCCCCCGCGGACTCGCGCACCGCCACGGTCACCCTGCTCCTCGCGGCGCGCACCGCGTTGTCCAGCAGGTTCGACACCATCCGCCACAGCAGCGTCTGATCGGTGCGGATGGTGACCTCGGCGCCCTCCAGCAGCTCCACCTCGACCGTCCCGCGCAGCGACTTGACCGCGACGAGCTGGGTGAGCAGATCGCGCAGCGCGAAGCCGTCCTCGCGCGGGTGTTCCCGCAGCTCCACCAGCTCCAGCAGCCGGTCCAGCTCGAGTTCCATCAGCTGCAACCGGTGCAGCGCGTCGCCGGGCAGTGCCGGGTCGGCGCGCAGGCCGTCCGCGAGGTAGGACAGCGTCGCCAGACCGTGCCCGAGATCGTGCAGCAGGCTGCGCAACTCAGCGCCACCCCGCGAACTGCGCGGACCGGGTAGTTCAGGTGCCCGGACCGTTTCGGTAATCGTGTGCACAGTGACCCCTCTCCCCCAACAGCAGTCTGTGCTACCCGGCAAATCGCCTACTGCAGGCGAGGTGTTGCAGCTGCTGCACGATGGGGAGGGCGGCTACTCCACGTGCAGAAGGAAATCGGGCTTCCGTGCGGCACCGGACGTCGTCACCGCGGCGAACCGCTACGGTGCGTCACTCCGCTCGATACGCCCGGTCCAGGGCAGTTGCCAACGCCCCGATCTCGTGACGACCTTCCAACCGGGCCCGTGCGGCTCCTGCCATCCGGGCCGCTTCGACCGGGTTGTCCAGGAGGTGGGCCACGGCAGCGGCCAGCAGGTCGGGCCGGTGCGGTGGCACGAGGAGCCCGGTCTCGCCGGGCGCCACGACGTCGCTGACCGCGTTGACGGCGGTGGCCACCACCGGAACCCCGCAGACCATGGCCTCGACGACCGCCAGCGGCAGCCCTTCGTACCGGCTGGGCAGGGTGAACACGTCGAACGCGGGCAGCAGGTCCGCCACGTCGTCGCGCTCCCCGGTGAACACCACGTCGACGCCGGCGTCGACGGCGAGCGTGCGGACTTCCTCGGCCTCCTCACCACCGCCGATCCACACTCCCACCACGCCGCGGTGCCTCAGCTCGACCAGCGCGGCGACGAAGTGCTCGGGCGCCTTCTGGTAGGTCAGGCGGCCGACCGCGCCGATCACCACGTCCTCGGGTGCCAGTCCGAGCAGCTCCCTGGCGCGGTGCCTGTTGTCGTCCGTGCAGGTCGGCGCGGCGTGGTCGACTGCAACGCCGATCGTGCGGATGCGCTCGGGCGGCAGGAGTCCGCGCTGCAAGGCCTCGACCGAGACGCCGGTGCCGACGCACAGCGCGAGGTCGGTGATGCGTCCGAGGCGGCGCTCGACCTCGATGTAGGTGCGCCGCCGATAGGCCGGTTGGAAGCGGTGGAAGCCGAAGCCGTGGAAGGTGTGCACGACCCTGCCCACTCCCGCCCGGTGGGCGGCTGCCCGGCCGACCGCGCCCGCTTTCGAGCAGTGCGTGTGGACCACGTCGAACCGCCGCAGCAGCCCGGTCAACCGGTGCAGGGCGAGCAGGTCGTGGACCGGTGAGATCGGGGTGCGCAGCGCGGGCTCGACGATGGTCTCCAGCCCGGCTGCCTCGGCTTCCGGCAGCAACCGGCCGGATCCGGCGATCACCGTGACCTCGTGCGCGTCCGGGTCCAGCGCCTTCGCCCCGCGCAGCGCCATGACCCCGGCACCGCCTTCGAGCCGGGTGATGACGGTGGCGACGCGCAAGCTCACCGGACGAGGTCCGGTTCGTCGTCGGCCCGCAGGCCGGCCGAGCAGGCGAGGCTGACCGCTTCCAGCTGGCTGTGCACCTGCAGCTTGGCCAGGATGCTGCGGGTGTGCGTGCGCACGGTTTCGGCGGAGATCAGCAGGTCTTCGGCGATCTGCGCCCCGCGCTTGCCGTTGACCATGCGGGTCAGCACATCTCGCTCCCGGTCGCTGAGCACGTCCAGCGGGCCGTTGCGCTCACCGGCGCGCACGGCGTCCTCGCGCAGTTCCCGCAGCACCGGGCCGAGCAGGTCCGGCGGGTACCAGCTGCGCCCGCGGCACACGCCCAGCAGCACCTCGGTGAGCTCCTCGAAGCTCCGCTCCTTGGGCACCCAGGCCGCCGCGCCCGCGCGGGCCGCCGCGATGGCCTGGCCCGGTTCGCGGACACCGGTGAGCACGACGATCGCCGTGCTGGGCCGGATCCGCTGCAGCTGGGCCAGCAGGCGCCCGGTGCCCGCCCCGGCGGGTTCGACGTCGACGGTGAGCACGTCGGGTCTGGTCTGGCGCACCACATCGGACAGTCGCGGATCGCTGGTGGCGCAGTGCCCCACGACCCACAGGTCGGTCACCTCGGCCAGCCTGGCGCTGAGCGCCTCGGCGAGCATCACGTGGTCGTCGACCATGAGCAGTCGCAACACGTTCACCGCCCCAGCGTGACCGAACGGCCGCGCCGAGTCCTCGTCCAACCGCACGAGAACGCCTGTGCGGGACGGCTTGGCGGGTCAGGACTTCTCGGGGGGCAGGGGCGTGCCGTCGGCGGCGTGGGGGCCGCAGGTGTCGCGGACGACCAAGTGCGTGGGCACGGTGGCGTTGGCGGGGCCGGGGCCGTGCTCGATGATCTCCAGCAACAGCCGGACTGCGGTCTGGCCCATTTCGCGCAGCGGCTGGTGGACCGTCGTCAGGCCCTTGATCATCAGCGCGATCTCGGGGCGGTCGTCGAAGCCGATCAGACCGATGTCCGCGCCCAGCCGGAGCCCGAGCTCGTGGACGACGTGGCCGACGGCGGTGGCGATCTCGTCCCATCCCGCGACGACCGCATCCGGCGGCCCGTCCGGCTCCTCGGCGGTGAGCAGCTCGCGGATCTCGTTGTCGGAAGGCATGTCGTCTTCGCTGCGCAGCACCCGTTGCGGAACGTGCGGGAGGCCGGCGTCCCGCAGACCGTCCAAGTAGCCCTCGTAACGGGCCTCGGCGAAGGCGAGGCCGGAGGTGCCGCTGGCGAAGGCGATGCGGCGGTAGCCGTGTGCGACGAGGTGGCCGACCGCCTCGCGCACCCCTTCGCGGTTGGTGGTTTCCACGTAGGGGATGCCGGGGCGGGTGCCGCGGTCGTCGAAGGCGACGACCGGTGCTCCGGACAGCGGGATGATCCCCTGGTGCGGCACCATGTCGTCGGGCATGAGCGCGACGAGCCCGTCGACCGGCAGGTGCGGGAGCGTCCTGGTGGTGAACTGCCGCTCGGCCGCCCGCTCGGCGGGGAGCGGGAACACCATCACGTGCATCGCGCGCGCGGCCGCCTCCTCGGACACGCCGTAGACGATGTCCACCAGCCCGCCCCACGGTTCGGACGGCAGCAGCAGACCGAGCGCGCCATGCCTGCCGGTGCGCAGCGCCCTGGCACCCGTGCTGGGAACGTAGCCGAGCTCGGCCGCGACCTGTTCGACCTTGCGGCGGGTGGCCGGTGCGACATCGCCGCGCTGGTTGAGCACGCGGGAGACGGTCGGCTTGCTGACGCCCGCCGCCGCGGCGATGTCGGAGATGGTGGCGCGGCGCTCAGGAGCCGGCTCGGGGTGCGCGGCGCCCCTCCGCCAGGTGTTCGTCACAGCCTCTCCGCTCCTGTCGATGGTCCGGAACTGCGCACCAGACGCCCTTTCCGGAACTCCCGCACCAATCTACCAGTGGCGATGCAGGTCACAGGGTCTTGTCGAGCTCAGGTCGCGGAGTTACTGTGACGCGGTTTCCGAAATCGATTCCGGAAGTTGTTCGGAGTCGCCTTACCGCCTAGGAGCGTCATGGCCGCCGCCTCCACCGATCCCCGCTACCTCGACCCCCGGGCCCCGATCGCCGAGCGCGTCGAGGACCTGCTGTCCCGGATGACCCTCGAGGAGAAGGCCGGCCAGCTCTTCCACCCGGGCACGCTGATGAACGACGACGGCACGCTGCTCGAGGAGCCGATGCCCGGCTACGGCATGGCCGCGACGCACGAGCTGGTCGTCGAGCGCCACATCACGCACATGAACCTGATCAACGGCGCCGACCCGCGTGCGATCGCGCAGTGGCACAACCGGCTGCAGGAGCAGGCGGCCGCGACCCGGCTCGGCATCCCGGTCACCGTGTCGACCGACCCGCGCCACGGCGTCTTCTCCTCACCGCTGACCGGCATGTCGACGCAGGCGATGTCCCGCTGGCCCGAGCACCCGGGTCTGGCTGCGCTGCCCGACGCCGAGCGGCGCGTCGAGGAGTACGCCGACGTCGTCCGCCGCGAGTACCTGGCGCTCGGCATCCGCGTCGCGCTCGGCCCGATGGCCGACATCTTCAGCGACCCCCGCTGGTCCCGCGGCTCCGGCACCTTCGGCGAGGACCCCGCCACCGTCGCCCGCCTGACCGCCGCTTTCATCCGCGGTCTGCAGGGCGCGGCGCCCGGGCCGGAATCGGTCGCGGCCATGGTCAAGCACTTCCCCGGCGGCGGCCCGCAGAAGGACGGCGAGGACGCCCACGACCGCCGCTTCCCCGACCAGGTCTACCCGGGTCAGCAGCAGGAACTGCACCTGCAGCCCTTCGAGGCATCGCTGGAGGCCGGTGCCCGGCAGATGATGACCTACTACGGCCGCCCGATCGGTGTCGACGGCTGGGACGAGGTCGGCTTCGCCTTCAACCGCCCCGTCGTGCAGGGCCTGCTGCGCGATCGGCTCGGTTTCGACGGCATCGTCTGCACCGACTGGAACGTGGTCGACGCCACCACGATGGACGGCGTCCACTTCGGACCCAACGCCTACGGCCTCGAGGACTGCACGCCCGCCGAGCGCATCGTGCGAGCCCTCGACGCCGGTGTCGACCAGTTCGGCGGTGACCGGTGCACCGAACTGATCGTGGAGCTCGTCCGCGACGGCCGCGTCGACGAGGCGCGCATCGACGTTTCCGTGCGCCGCGTGCTGCGCGAGAAGTTCCGCATGGGGCTCTTCGAGCACCGCTACGTCGATCCGGACGAGGCCGCCGAGATCGTCGGTGCCGCCCCGCTGCGGGAGCTCGGCGAGGCCGCGCAGCGCGACTCCACCGTGCTGCTGAAGAACGACGGTCCGATGTTGCCGGTCGGCCACGGCACGCGCGTGTACGCCGAGGGCATGGACCCCGCCGCATTCTCCGGTCGCGTCGAGATCGTCGGAGCTCCCGAGGACGCCGACGTCGCCGTCGTGCGGCTGCACGCCCCTTACGAGACCGACCAGGAGGGCATCGCGTCCTTCTTCCACCGCGGCACGCTCGAGTTCTCCGCCGAGACGGTCGAGAAGGTGCGCCAGCTCGCCGAGAAGCTGCCCACCGCGGTCGCGGTGTTCCTGGAACGGCCCGCGTTGCTGGCCGACGTCGAGTCGGCCGCCACCGCCGTGCTCGGCGACTTCGGCAGCAGCGACGCGGCGCTCGCCGACGTCCTCACCGGCGCGGCAGATCCGTGCGGCGGCCTGCCGTTCGATCTGCCCTCCTCCGCCGAGGCCGTGGTCGCTTCCGCCGAGGACACCCCGTTCGACACCCGCGATCCCTTGCACCGGTTCGGTTTCGGCTTGCGCTACGGCAAGTGACCGCCCCCCAGGCCCCTCCCCCGTCCACTTCCCGCACTCGTCCATGGCAGGGTCAAAGGAGATACTTCCATGAGCACACCATCGACCGCTGAGGCTGCGCCGCCACGCGTTGGCGCGCGCTTCATCGTCCTGTTCACGCTGGCCACCTTCGGCATCTGGATGGCCATCAACACCCCCGCGATGGTCACGGTCGCGCTGCGCGTCGGCGAGGTCGACCCGGAGGGCAAGACCACCAGCTACTCGGTGGTCAGCGGCGTCGGCACCCTGGTCGCGGTCATCGCCAACCCGCTGTTCGGGCGGCTGAGCGACCGCACCACCAGCCGCTTCGGCATGCGCCGCCCGTGGATGGTCATCGGCATCCTCGGCACGGCGGCGGGCGCGGTGTTCGTCGGGACCAGCACCGGTCTCGCCGGTGTGATCATCGGGTGGCTGCTGATGCAGGCCTTCGCCAACGCCACCATCGCAGGCACCTTCGCGGTACTCGGCGATCAGGTGCCCGAGGAGCAGCAGGGCTTGCTGGGCGGGCTCGCCGGCATGACCAGCGGCGGCTCCGTGGTGGTCGGCACCTTCTTCGTCCAGCTCTTCCCCACCGATCCGCTGCTGCAGATGGGCATCCCCGTCGCCGCCGCGGCGATCTTCCTGCTGCTGTTCGCCCTCCAGCTGAAGGACCGCCGGCTGGACGTGGCGCAGCGCCCGCCGTTCAGCGCCAAGGAGTTCGCCGGCAGCTTCTGGTTCAACCCGCGCAAGGCCCCCGATTTCGCGTGGTTCCTGCTCTCGCTGTTCCTGATCTCCGTCGGCATCGGTGTCGTCAGCACCTACCTGGTGTACTTCTTGCAGGACCGGCTGCACATCGCCACCGACGATCTGGCCAACGCCGCATTCCTCGCCAACCTGGTGCTGATGGCGGTCAACACCGCGGTGTCCTTCCTCTCCGGCTACATCTCGGACCGCATGGACCGGCGCAAGCCGCCGTTCGCGTTCGCCGCGCTGCTGGCCGCGGTGGGCATCTCGGTCATGGTCCTCGGCGGCAGCATGCTCTGGGCCTACGTCGGCATCGCGCTCGTCGGCGTCGCCTACGGCAGCATGTCGGGCGTCTACCTCAGCTTCGCGATGGCGACCCTGCCCGACAGCGACAACATCGCCCGCGACCTCGGCATCGTCAACATCGCGCTGACGCTGCCGTTCTCGCTGGTGCCGTTCGCCGCCCCGGCGATCCTCGCCATCGGAGGTGGCGACAACTACACCGCGCTGTTCCTCGTCAGCGGTGTGCTGTCGCTGCTCGGCTGGCCCGTCCTGTCCCGGATCCGCAAGGTGCGCTAGTCAGCGGCGAAGGGGTCCGGGTCGCAGGTCTTGCGGCCCGGGCCCCTTCGGCTTCCACCAGCTCTCGGTCACGCGCTCTGATCCACCACGTGGCGGTCGGGGCTGCGCCAGCGGCCGGAGGACTTGGTCAGCCAGGCACCGGGGATCGCGTACAGCGCGATCGCCGCGTCGAGCACGCGCAGCGGCAGGAACAGCAGGCCGACCAGCAGGTAGCGCGGTTGGCGTTGCAGCAGCGCGACGATGCAGGTCAGCGCCAGGTCCGGGATCAGCACGCCGAACAGCAGGGCGGACGGTGTCGCGAATCCGCTGACGAACTGGTGCGCCTCGCCCAAGACCGGCACGTCGAGCAGGCCGGGCAGCAGCGCGGGCAGCAGGAGCGCCACGAGCACCACCGGCAGCACGACCAGCAGCACGCTGCTGGTCAGCATTTCCAGCAGCAGCAACGCGAGCATGGCGGTGAACAGGTTCGCTCGAGGCGGGTGCAGCCGCACCGTCTGCCACAGGCCCAGCGCCCAGCGCTTGCACTGCTTCACGTAGTCCTTGAGCGTGCCCGGGTCCTGGGTCGCGGCCACCGCGGCCGGGGTGAAACCCACCTTCCCGAGCCGCTTCTGGTACACCTCGAAGGTCATGTTGAAGTCCTCGATGACCAGCCCCGGCGGGTTGACCTCGATGCGCGGCAGCACCTCGGTGCGGTACAGGCTGGCGAAGCCGGGGACGATGTGGGTGGCGTTGGTGCGCCGCCAGGTCTGGCCGAACTTCAGCAGGTACTGCGTCATCGTGTAGATCCGCTGCCGGTGGAAGGCGACCAGCTTGCCGATCGCCCCGAGACCACGTCCGCGCCACGTCGTCTTGACGCAGCCGGCGACGGCGACCACCTCGGGATCGTCGAAGAGCCGCAGCGCCGCGTCGAAGTAGCCGGGCTGGACGTGGGTGTCGGCGTCCAGAAGCATCACCACCGGGTACCGCTCGACCAGCGCGAACCGGCGGATCGCCTCCTTCAACGCGCCGGCCTTGCCGACGTTGCGCGCCGTGCTGATCACCTGGACCCCGCACTCGCGCGCCAGTTCCACGGTGCGATCGGTGGATCCGTCGGAGACCACGTGCACGTTCTCCGCCGGTACCAGCGCGGTGATCGCCGCGATGCTGTCGACGATCACCGCTTCCTCGTTGTGCGCGGGCATCAGCACCGCGACGTCGTCGACGTCGAGCCCGCCCTGGAACCGGTTCAGGTCCACCACCGAATCATCGGCGCTCCGGCGGTCGCGCCAGCGCTGCGCCGAGCTGTCCAGCAGGCGCAGCAACCCGATCACGCCCCACAGCGCGAAGTTGGCGCCGAACACCGCGATCGCCAGCAGCCACCACGGAACCATCCCACCCACCCCCGACCGGTCACTTCGCCACCGGCATGCTGCGCGCGAGCTCGCGCCAGGTGTCGGTGTCCTCGTAGCCGAACATCCACAGGTAGACGCCGCCGATGCCCGAGCCCCGCGCCGCCTCGAACTTCGCCTTCGAACTCGCCGCGTTCTCGAACCACACCTCGTGCTGGCGCCCCTGCCCGTCGATGTAGCGGAACCACGGCGACTGCGTTTCGGCGTCGTACTGCGGTTTCGCGCCGTGCTCGGTGGCCAGCTGGAACGCCTTCAACCAGGTCACCCCGGTGCCCTCACCGCCGACCACCCAGTCGTAGCCGTAGAGCGGCACGCCCAGCACGATCCGCTCGGGCGGGATCTGGGTCTTGGCGTAGTCCAGCACCGCGCGGATCCAGCTGATCGGCGCGATCGAACCGGGCGGCGAGGTGTTCCAGTGGTAGTCGTAGCCCATCAACCGGACCTGGTCGGCGACCCGGCCGATCGCCGCGTAGTCCTGCGCCACGTTGCGCTCGTCGTAACCGGCGTCGCTGTCCTTGGCGAACACCGCCACCGACAACGTCTTGCCCTTCGCGTGCAGCGCCCCGCCCAGTTCGGCGACGAAATCGCTGAAGGCCTGGCGATCACCGGCGCGCAGGTTCTCGTAGTCGATGTCGATGCCCGCGTAGTTCTCCCGCTCGACCAGGTCGACGATTTCGGTGACGTGCCGCTGCCGCCGCGCCGGATCGTGCAGCACCGCGGCCACCGGTTCATAAGCCCAGTTGCCGTCGGTGATGTTGGCCAGCGACGGCACGATCGGGATCCCGGCCTCGCGCAGCTGCCCGATCCGGTGCCCGACCTCGGCGGTCTGCTCCGTCGGGTACTGCTCGAGCACCCCGCCGTCCTGGTCCAGCCCGTAGATCCAGGGCGAGACCTCGTTGACCGAGTCCCGGTGCTGGACCACCACGTCGGTGCCGTTGCCCAGGTTCCAGAACGGCAGCGAGGCCACCACCGCCGGGCTGTGCGCCATCGGGCCGCTGCCGCGGGGCACCACCAGGAAGGCCACCACCAGGATCGAGATCGCGATCAGCACGAGCAGCCAGATCGACCCGCCGAGGCGGCTGAAGGTGCGGACACCGTGCGCCGCGCCGGGCCCGTTCGGCTGCAGCTCGAACCGCTCGCGGCGATCGCGCACGGCCGCGACCAGCCACCGGATCGGTCGCATGTCGCCCCCTCACGCCGTGGCCGGCTCGCCGGTGCGCACCTGTTCGTCGATCACCGCGCGGATGATGTCGTCCAGGCTGCGCTGCGGCCGGAAGTCGATCAGCTCCCGCGCGCGGGAGCAGTCCGGCACCCGCCGCTGCAGGTCCTCGTAGCCCGGCCCGTAGGCCTCCTCGTAGGGCACCCGGATCGTGGTGCTCGGCGATCCGGTCATCGCGATGATCCTCGCCGCGAGGTCCTCGATGGACACCTGCTCGGTGCTGCCGAGGTTGATCGCCATGCCCTGCGCGCGGTCCAGCCGCGCCAGGCGGATCAGCGCGGGCACCACGTCGGCGACGTGGCAGAAGCAGCGGATCTGCCGCCCGGTGCCGAAGATCGTCAGCGGTCGCCCCTGCAACGCCTGGGCCACCAGCCGCGGGATGACCATCCCGTAGCGCCCGCTCTGCCGCGGGCCCACGGTGTTGAACAACCGGACGATCACCGCTTTGAGGCCGAGTTCGCGCACGTAGGAGTAGGTCAGGCTCTCGTCGATGGCTTTGGCCTCGGCGTAGGTCCAGCGGGACTTCAGCGGCGAGCCGATCACCCGGTCGTCGCCCTCCACCAGCCCGACCTTGGCGTTCTTGCCGTAGATCTCGCTGGTGGAGGCGATCAGCGCGCGGGTGTTGTGCCGGACCGCGGCGTCGAGCACGTTCTCGGTGCCGTGCACGTTGGTCAGCAGGCCCTGGCGGGTACGCTCCTGGATGACGAAAGCGCCTACGGCTGCGGCCAGGTGGTACACCACGTCCGCGCCCGCCATCACCTCGTCGACCACCGCCGCGTCCAGGATGCTGCCCGGCACCAGTTGCAGGTCCGGGTGCTCGATGGGCAGGTTCGACCGCCGACCGGTGCTCAGGTCGTCGAGCCCGATGACCTGGTGCCCGTCGACCAGCAGCTGTTCGACCAGGTGCGATCCGATGAAACCGGCTGCGCCGGTGACCAGTGCGCGCATCACGCCCTCCCCGCAGGCACCGCTGCGCCGTTGCGCTGCCACAGCTGGGCGTAGAGGTCGTCGATCCGCCCGGTGACCGCCTCGATGCCGTACTGCGCGCGGATCGCCGGTTCGTCCGCGCGGGGGCGGCCGGCCATGATCTCCGCGGCGATCTCGGCGCGCATCCGCTCCACCTCGCCCGGCACCTGGCGGGCCCGGTCGGTCTTGATGCCGACCAGCGCCGGGCACGTCGTGTAGAGCACCGGGATGCCGTTGGCCATCGCCTCCAGCACCGACAGGCCGAACGTCTCCTGCTCGGAGGAGGCCACGAACAGGTCCAGGGAGGACAGCATCGCGGCGACGTCGTGCCGCTGACCGGCGAAGATCACGTGCTGGCTGACCTCGTGCGCGCGGGCCGCGGCGGCCAGCCGCTCCCGGTCCGGGCCGTCGCCGACGATCAGCAGCTTGGTCTGCTGCCCCAGCAGCGGCGCCATCGACTCGATGACCAGGTCGAACCTCTTGTTCGGATCCAGCCGCCCGAGCACGCCCACCACGTAGGTGTCCGGGCTGATCCCGTGTTCCCGGCGCACCCGGTCGCGGGCGGCGTCGTCGAACGCGACCCGGCCGAAGTCGACGCCGTTGGGGATCACGGTGATCTTGCGCGTCGGCATGCCCCAGTTGCGCAGCCGCTCGGCGACGGTGTCGGAGACCGCGATGGTGGCGTCCGAGCACAGGTCCGTGCCCAGGTACAGCGCGCGCACTCCGAACGACATCCGCCGCCGCTCCAGGTGGGTTTCGCCGATCGAGTGCTCGGTGGAGACCACGACCTTCGTCCCCGCCATCCGCGCCGCCAGCCGCCCGTAGACGCAAGCCCGGTACAGGTGGGTGTGCACCACGTCGAAGCGCCCAGATCGGATCACCTCGCGAAGTTTGAACACCGCGCTGACCTGGGTGTTGCGCGTCATGCCGAGATCGCGCACGCGCACCCCGTCCCCGGCGATCATCCCGGCGACGTCGCCCGGGTTGTACAGCGACACGACCTCGGCGTCGTGCCTGGTGTGCTGCAGTACCGACCGCAGCTGCAACTCGGCGCCGCCGACACCGAGACCGGTGATCACGTGCAGGACCTTCATCCCTCTCCCCCAAAAATCCACAGTGGACGTCTTCCTCGGACTCCGCCTGCCTTTCCGCAGGTGGTGGCTCGTGAGTACTTTGCGGGGCTATAGCACCCCGAAGTGCTCACGACGCTTGACCTGCGACGGTGCGTCATCGGGCTCCTCGGTCAGGTGCGTCGATCCCTCGCGGGACCGGCACGTCGTCGTCACCCGGCGGGATGGTGGCGTGGTCGTGGTGGGCGTGGGGCGCGCAGCGCTTGCCGCCGAGCTCCCACCGGAGGCAGGCAGCCACCGACGCCCGACCCACGACCACCGCCGTGCGGAGCACGATCACCGCGTCCCACCACGGTGACCAGTGCTCGACGTACTGGTTGTCGAAGCGCGCCCGGTCCGGGATGGACGTGTCGCCGTGCAGGCCCTGCACCTGCGCCCAGCCGGTCATCCCGCCGGGCATCCGGTGCCGGCCGGCGTAGCCCGGGATCTCCTGCCCGAAGCGCAGCGCGTAGTGCGGCCGTTCCGGGCGCGGCCCGACCAGCGACATCTCGCCGCGCAGCACGTTGACCAGCTGCGGCAGTTCGTCCAGGTGCGTGCGGCGCAGCCAGCTGCCGAACGCCGTGCACTCGCCGGCGGGCACGGCCCACCCCTGCGCGGCACCCGTGCGGACGGTGCGGAGCTTGAGCACCTCGCTGGTCCGCCCCGGACCAGTCACCCGCAGTTGGCGGAAGAACGCCGGGCCTCTGCTGTCCAGCCGCACCGCGACGGCGAGCGCCAGCAACAGCGGGGCGAGCAGCGCCAGCAGGACTGCGCTGAGCACGACGTCGAACGCCCGCTTGGCCAGTGCTCCGGCCCGACCGTGGCTGAACCGGCGCAGCGGAACCAGTGGAACGCCCCAGATCTCGTCCAGCGCAGCACGCGGCAGCGCCGTGCCGATCTCGGGCAGTCCGGGCACCACGCACACGTCGGCGGGCAGCGGGCGGCTCGCCCGGATCACCGGCACCAGAGCCACATCTCCGGTGCAGATCAGCACCCGGCTGATCCGGTGCGCGGCGATCACCTCGACCAGTCGGTCCACTTCGGACGGATGAATCACCCGGGTCCGCAGCCCGAACTCCGGGTGCTCGTGCGCGCTGTCGACGATCCTGCCCGCCAGCTCACCGGCCCCGACGACCAGCGTCGGCTCGTTGAGCACCCCGTGCCGGTAGCCGCTGCGCAACGCCGCGTAGAAACCGCCCCGGGCCAGCACCAGCGCGCCGAACCCGGCGGCGGCGAGCCCGAGCAGTCCACCACCGGTCAGCCACGGCGAGAGCACCACGACCGGCAGCCCCGACGCGACCGCCAGCTGCGGCACCTGATCGGACACCCGCAAGCAGATCCGCAACCGGTGCTGCCCCTGAACCGCCAGGACCAGCAGCACCGCCACCGCGAACGCCGCGCCGAGCTGCCAGCCGGCGAGCAGCACCGCGGGCACCAGCGCGACCAGGTCGACCACCGGGAGCAGCCGACCACCGACCCGCCGGTGCAGCAGCGACCGCGCATCGGGCGTGTTCGCCGCGAGCGGCCACGGCTGCGCCACGGCGGAGTCGGTCAAGCTCATGCAGCACCTCCGAGGACCAGCGGCCGGGTCGCCGTCCGCTCGATCCGCGCGGTGATCCGCCGGACCGCGTGGTCGGCGCCGTAGACGAACCGCATGACCGGGCCGTGGCTGGGCGCCACCAGCGGGCCGGTGAAGTACAGCCCCGGCACCGAGGACTCGAAATCGGCGTCCACCCGCGGAGTTCCACCGACCAGCGCGATCGAGGACCGCAGCCCACGACCGACCATCGGCAGCCTGCTCAGCGACGGCGGGTAGCCGGTGGCGCAGATGACGTGGTCCGCGCTGAACTCGCGCACCTGACCACCGACCCGCACCCCCAGCCGCACCTGGTCACCGGTGGGTTTGGCCCAGTCCAGCCGGTGCCCGACGTGCACCGGGAAGCGGCCCTCCACCCGCTCCCGCAGCCACCAGCCGCCGGCCGGGCCGAGCGCGGTGCGCGCCCGCTGGATCCGCACCGACTCCGGCAGGCGCCGGAACAGCTCCGGGTGCTCGGAGTAGAACCAGGTGGACAGCCCCGACCCCAGCCCGGCCTCCGGCTCCCGCATCCGCTTCCACAGCGGACGGTCCGGCAGCAGCGGGTACCCGTTCCAGTTCAGCTGGGGCGTTCGCGCGACCAACCGCGTCTTGGCGCCGTTCTCGTGCAGCAGCGCCGCGGTCTCCAGGGCCGACTGCCCGGCGCCGATGACGATGACGTCCTGCCCGTCGAAGCCGCCGAGGTCGTCGTACGCCGAGCTGTGCGTGCACAACTCGCCCGGCAGCTCCGCCAGCGTCTCCGGGATCCGCGGGAAGTACTCGACGCCGACCGCGACCACCACCTGGCGGGCGTCGACGTGCTGCCCGTCGTCGAGGGTCAGCTCGAACCAGCCGGGCCGCTGCGCGATGTCGGTCACCAGCTGCTCCTCGACCTCCAGCCCGCGGCCCTGCTGGAACCACTCGCCGTAGTCCACGAAGTCCCGCAGCGACACCGGGATCCCGTAGTCGGCGTAGCGCTTGCCGGTCTCCAGGCAGAAGTTGCGCAGCGTGTGCGAACCGTCCGGGTCGGACAGGTTCGACGCGAAGCCCTGCGACTTGAGGAACATGCCGCGCGGCATGTGCGCGCGCCACAGGTTCATCGGCAGGCCGAACTGCCGGTGCGACACCCCGGCCCGGCGCAGGTGCGCGGCCAGCGAGAGGCCGTACGGTCCGGCACCGACGACGGCCACGTCCACGAGATCGTTCATCTGTTCCGCCTCTCCGCGATTCACAGTGGTGGTTGCTTCTTGTGGCTGAGTTGCGTCACGTTCCCCTGAGGTGCGGTTGGCATGGGGGTTGCTCATCTGTCCTCAACAGCGGGGTCAGCGCCTCCCCAGGTGTCTGCTGTCGTAGTTGCGGCCGGGGACGTACTGGGGTTCGGCCAGGTCCGGGTGCCGGGTGCGCCGCCGCCACGGCTTGACCCGGGCCACCCCGCGGCAGAACATCCAGGCGCACATCAGCGCGAACGGCAGCAGGTCGTCGCGGGCGAACCAGGCGCGCTCGTGCACCCGGCGCACCGACCCGGCCCACTCCCGCAATCCGATGTCACCGCGCGACCAGTACCGCAACGCCGCGATCGGGTCGTAGTTCTCCACCTGGAACCGGCGGCCGACCTCCGGCTGCCCGGCCGGCACCGGCTGCCCGGTCAGGTCCAAGTAGGACGCCAGCGCCACGTCCACGCCTGCGCTGTCCCGGAACAGCCGGAACTGCGCGCCCAAACGCGGGTTGAAGTCCAGCAGCTTGTACTGCTGATCGCGGTCGTCCCACCGGAAGTCCAGGTCGACGATGCCGGTGTAGGACAGCTTCTCCAGCAGCGTCGCGACCGACCGCGACAACGGCTCGTTGTCCTCGCAGCGCCCCAAGCTGGTCAGCCCCGCGTGCGCCGGGTAGGAGCGCTCCTTGACCCCGGTGAACGCCGGACGGCACACCGAGTCGCCGTCGCAGTAGCCGTGGAAGAACCAGTCGTAACCCGGCCCACCGGGGATGTGCTCCTGCAGCATCAGCCCGCCGACGGTCTCCCCGCACCGCCGGTAGAGCGCGGCGAGGTCGCCCTCATCGCGGACGATCGTGGTGCTGCGCACCTGGCGCCCGCTCGGCAGCCACGGCGCGGCGAGCTTGCCCACCAGCGGATAGCCCACCTGGTCGGCGAACTCCAGCGCCTCGTCCCAGTCCTCGATCAGCCGCGCCTGCGGGCACGGCACGCCCAACCGGCGGCACAGCTCGTACATGGTGAACTTGCCGGCCAGCTGGCGCGGCAGGTCGTGCGGCGGCTGCGCGAACTGGAACCACATGCGCAGCGGATCGCCGTGCTCGGCGAGGAAGATCGCCGCCGCGTCGTCGGTGGGGATCAGCACCGCGGTGCGGCCGATCCGCTGGGCCAGCTGCATCAGGCCGAGCCGGATCGCCTCGGCGTCCTCGGGATCCGGGCTCCACAACCACCGGCCGCGCACGTACCGCGAATGCGCCGCGGGCGCGAGGGAATCCTCGTGCACCGCGTACACCGGAACCCCGACGCGGCCGAGGCTGCGGATCACCCCGAGCCCGCCGTGGTGCAGCACGTTCGGATCGAGCTTGAACACCACGGCGGGGGTCGTCGTATCGAACATCGGCGGCACCTCACACCACGCGCCGGTGCGGCACGGCGTCGAACTGGTAGGTCGCGTCGAGCACCCGCGGGCAGTCGCGCGCCCAGCTGTAGTCGCAGCCCGGGTGCACGGTGTGGATCACCGTGGCGTCCCAGTCCCGGCCGCGCGGCTCGGGCTCGCTGGTCATCGGGGAGCCGTCGGGCAGCTCGATCTCCGGCAGCAGCGGATCGTGGTAGTGCACGTCCATCCCCAACCGGCGCAGCCCGACCAGGATCGGCAGCGCCGGGGATTCCCGCAGGTCCCGCACGCCCGCCTTGTAGCTGACGCCGGCCACCAGCACCCGCGCGCCGGAGTGGTCGATGCCCGACTCGCCGAGCATCTCCACCACCCGCTGCACCACCCGGCCCGGCCGCCGGTCGATCGAGCGCATCGCCTCCTCGATCAGCGGCGAGGACAACCCGCGCCGTCCCAGCTGCCACAGCAGGTAGTGCGGGTCGCAGGGGATGCAGTGCCCGCCGACGCCCGGCCCCGGGAAGCTGCCCAGGAAGCCGTACGGCTTCGTGCCGGCCGCGACCGTGACCTCGATCGGGTCCAGGCCCAGCACCGCGCAGGCGTCGGCGATCTCGTTGGCCAGCGCCAGGTTCACCGCGCGGAAGATGTTCTCGTAGAGCTTGGTCAGCTCAGCGGCCTCCGGCGAGCTGACCAGGTAGACCTGGTCGGTCATCCGCCGCACCACCTCGGCCGCGCGCTGCGCGCACCGCTGCGTGACGCCGCCGAGGACTCGCGGGGTTCGGCGCTGCACGTGGTCGAAGTTGCCGGGGTCGATGCGCTCCGGGCTGAACGCCACGTGCACCTCCTCGCCGACCTGCAGCCCGCGCTCGCGCAGCGGCTCCACCAGCAGCTGCCGGGTGGTTCCGACGTAGGTCGTCGAGGTCAGCACGATCACCTGGCCGGGCCGGGCGTGCGACACCGCGGTCCGGCAGGCCGCCCGCAACGCCGTCAGGTCCGGGGCCCGCGCGGCGTCCACCGGCGTCGGCACGCACACGATCACCGCGTCCGCACCGGCCAGCGACGCCGGATCACTGGTCAGCGCCAGGCCTCCCTCAGCCAGCGCTGAGGCCAGTCCGCGCCGGTCGTCCTCGGACAGGTCGGCCTCGCCCGCCTCGATCTCGCGCAGGCGCTCCTCGCTGGTGTCGAACCCGATGACGCGGGTCGTGGAGTCCTGCAACGCGCAGGCGGTGGGCAACCCGACGTAGCCCAGGCCGACGACCGCCACCGTCTCGGTGCGCTGCGGTGCGGCCGGTTCGAAGGCGATCAGCCGGTCGGTCAGCAGCCGTTCCCGCCCGTTGATCGCCAGCGACAGCGAATGTCCGCTCACGGTCCCTCCCCCAGTTCGCCGTGCTCGCTGCGGAAAACCGTCGCACCCAGGGCCTCCGCGGGTCTCCCACACCGAGGGGAACCCGCTTACCGAAACTTGAGGACCTCTCCCACTTGCGCCCGAGCCCGCCACGTCCGGTCGACCCCCGGGATCGCAGTTTCAATTGAAACTGTGATCCGCCGTGGGTGGGATCTGCAGTTTCAATTGAAACTGCGGTCCCCCCTCACCCGCACGGCTGAAGAGTCCAGC
>NZ_JBEOVY010000105.1:0-21136 GCF_040295745.1 Saccharopolyspora sp. NPDC002686 | reverse complement strand
GGGTGGGGGGTGGGTGGGGTGGGCGGTGGCGCGCCCGCCCCCGCCCGCGCCACCCCACCCACGACTGGCGTCAGCCCACCCTGGCGGGCAGGGCCACTTCGACGGTGCCGTCGCTGCGCCGCCGTTGCGCCGCCCAGTGCTCGACGGCCTGGTGGCAGGCCCGGTCGAGGTGGCGGACCATCGTCAGGTCCAGGTGGACGTGCTTGCCGGTCGGCAGCTGGTCGAGGTGGTCCAGCAGCCGCGGCAACCGCAGGAAGGTCGCGGTGCCGCCCATCTCGACCCGCACCTGCTCGTCACCGTCCTCGGCCTTGACCGACAGCCGGGACACCTCGATCGCGGTCTTGACGATCGCGACGGCCAGCCCGGCCAGCGTGCCGATCAGCAGGTCCGTGGCCACGATCATGCCCGCGGTGAGGATCAGCACGAACGCCTCCGAGCGGTTCTCGCGCACCAGCACCGCGACCTGCCGCAGCTCCAGCAGCTTCCACCCGGCCTGGATCAGCAGGGCGGCGAGCACCGCCGTGGGGATGAAGGACAGCACGCCCGGCAGCAGCACGACGAACAGCAGCAGCCAGAAGCCGTGCAGCACGCGGGAGAGCTTCGTCTTCGCCCCGGCCTGCACGTTCGTGGCGCTGCGCACGATCACCGCGGTCATCGGCAGGGCCCCGAGCAGACCGCAGATGGTGTTGCCCGCGCCCTGCGCCACGAGCTCCTTGTTGTACTGGGTCTTCGGCCCGTCGTGCATGCGGTCCACGGCCGCGGCGCTGAACAGGCTCTCCGCCGAGGCGATCAGCGCGAAGGTCACGATCGAACCGAGCACGGCCAGGTCGAACACCGAACCCCAGCCCGCGGCGTCCGGCGGGTTCAGCGCCGCCAGCAGCGAGCCGACCTCCACCTTCTGCACCGGCAGCACCAGCAGCGCCGCCAGCGCGCTGGTCACCACGACCGCCACGAGCGCGCCCGGCACCAACCGGACCTTCTCCGGGGCCTTCTTCCAGAACGACATGATCAGCAGCGCCAGCACCGCCAGCACCAGTCCGCTGATGCCCTCCGGCGTGGTCACCACCGCCCCGATCAGGTCGGGGATGCCGGCGAACTTCGCCAGCGTGCTCTCGGGTTGTTCGAGACCGCCGACCGGGAAGATCTGGCCGAGGATCAGCACCAGCCCGATGCCGGCCAGCATGCCCTGCACCACCGAGGGCGAGATCGCCCGGAACCAGGTGCCCAGGCGGCTGATGCCCAGCACGATCTGCAGCACACCGGCACCGAGCACGATCACGCCCAGCGCTCTGAGCCCGTGCTGCTCCACCGCGGAGGCCACGAGCACGGTGAGCCCGGCGGCCGGGCCGCTGACCTGCATCGTGCTGCCGGGCATCAGCCCGACCAGGAGGCCACCGACGATGCCGGTGACGATGCCCAGTTCGGCGGGCACGCCGGAGGCGACGGCCACGCCGACGCACAGCGGCACCGCCACCAGGAACACGACGAGCGAGGCACCCAGGTCAGCGCCGAACGTCGGCGGCGCACCGGACTTCCCGCGGGTTTCGGACGTTAGAAGTCGAGTCATCACAATGCCCCTCCAGGGCAAATCGGATGTCGGGACGCAGGCAGCGCCGCGCACCCCGCTGTGCGGGGCGCGGCCTGGGTCCGACTGGCCTTCGAGCAGGCGTTACAGCGGCAGGAAGTCCGGCTCGTCCGGGCTCTGCGGACAGGCGAAGACCAGGCCGGTGTCGATCTCGTAGAACCAGCCGTGCAGCCGCAGCTCGCCCGCGTCGATCCGATCCCGGATGAACGGGTATTCGCGCAGCGTGCGCAGCTGCTCCAAGATGTGCCGCTTGCTCTCGGACCGAACGCTGGGGTCCTCCGGATCAACGCCGGTCAGGCCACCGGTGCCCAGCCAGGTGCACAGCGCGGGGAGCTCCTCCAACCCGCGTCCGGCCATGGTCAGCGCGGTGACCGCGCCGCAGTGCGAGTGGCCGCAGACGATGATGTCCGGCACGCGCAGCTGCAGCACCGCGTATTCGATGGTGGCCATTTCGCTGGACGCCGAGTCCGGCGCGTATTTCGGCACCACATTGCCCGCGGTGCGAAGTTCGAACAGGGTGCCCGGTTCAGCGCCGGTGATCTGGGAGGGGATCACCCGCGAATCGGAGCAGCCGATGAACAGCGCGGACGGTTTCTGGCCCGCGGCCAGCTGCTGTCGGCGAGCCGCGGAAAGCGTGCTCGGGTGGCGTCGGGCGTGTCGCACGAAATGTTCGAAGCTCATTGGGTCTCTCCGTGTCGTCGGCATGGAAATGTCGGCGAGCAGGACCCATCAGTGCCGGACGACCTGGAGCACGGCCGGGGAATGTTTGAGCTTCACGAAATCGTGGTAGGGATCGCTCCCAGGATTTGGGAGGATTCCCGATCGGAGCCCTTCTTCGACGTCGTGGGTGGGCTGCAGCACGCGCGGCAGCGGCACGTTCCGCTCTCGAAACCGGGATCCGCTGCACCGGTGCAGCGCGATGCCGGGCAGCCGCTCGCGGAGCTTCACATCCCGGTGCTCCTTGGTTTCAGGACTGGTTTCCGCAGGTCCCGAACGTGTCGGCGAGCAACCTTGGGCGGTCGCCTGCACCGGGCCCAGCACGGCGAGCGCGATCGCGAGCAGCAGCAACAAGCCTGCTCTCGTGAAGCGCCAAACCTTGCCGTGCACCGAATCCTCCGGTAAATGGGCAGCCGTTCCCCACCGACGTCGTCGACGGTAGAGGAGGAAAGTAGCGAAACGCTGAACCAAAGGTATCCGAAGACCGGCACCCCGGCGCAAGTCGCCGATCCGGGATCGGTGACCCCGAAACAAATGAAGATATGTTAATCGATCGGCCACGACCTGCGAATTCACCCGGTTGCCGGGTGGACACCACCCTCTTCACTGCGGTGAGTAAACAATGTTCACCACTGACAGTAATGGTGATGTGACCAGCATTACCGGATCGAGTGTAGGGCTACTGGCCGCGGAATACCTCGTGCCGAAACCTGCCGGAAACACCTCCCGGAAACTGCAGCGTTCAACGAACTCGGTAGTGGTAGTGGTGCGCCGTCCGGAAGCCCAGCGCCGCGTAAAGCCGCCGCGCACCGGGGTTGTCCTCCTCGACCTGGAGGAAGAGCCGCGCCCCCAGCTCCGATGCCCAGCGCGCACCCGCGCACAGGACCCCGGTGGCGACACCTCGCCCGCGCCAGTCGGGATGCGTGGCCATCCCGTAGATCCCGCACCAGCCCGCCGACTCGGCGAACATCCCCACCCCGACCGGCAGCCCGCCCCGCGAGGCGATCGCGAACCGCGCCCGGGGCAAGCGGTCCAAGCTCGGCTCCGGCGTGCCGCCCACCGCTTCGACAGCGGCCAACCAGGACGGGCCGGTGGACTCCTCCAGCCGCACGTCGAACTCCCCCGCCGAGCACGCGTCGACCACCGGCTCGGCCTCGGCGAACATGACCTCGGTCGGCCCGGTCAGCCGGTATCCCCGCTCGGCGAGCGCGGCATCCAGATCGGCGCGCCGGTCCGGCCGGCTGACCTGGACGATCGCCGCCGCGCCGCGAGCCGCGTAGAACTCCTCGACCCGCTCGATGCCGTCCACGCCCCGCTCGGGCGGGACGGCCGAGTTCGAGCGCTTGCGGTTGAGCAGCTCGCAATGCCGCAGCAGCCAGCCGTCCACCCGCTCCACCGTCGTGGCAGGCCAGGTGGCCACCGCTGCCCGATCGATCTCCGCGCTGAACGGAACCATCCCCACCGCCTGTGCATATCAATTCAGATGAATGGATATGCATCCAAGCAGGTGGGGATGCCGTCGCACAACGCCTTTTCGCCGCGCCGCTGGCGCGGGCTCACGCCGAGCGGAACGCCGGGTAGGGCAGCAGGTGCAGGGCGCCCGCGCCGAAGCGGTCGACCAGCGCGTCGACCACCTGGTCGGCGAGCTCCGCGACGTCGTCCAGCCCGGAGGCCACCGCATCGGCCCGCAGGTGCCGCCACCGGTCGACCAGCGCCGTGCTGCGGCGTGGCGAGGGCATGTGCAGGTCGATGGGCCGGTCGGTCTCGCCGGTGCGCGGCAGGAACCACCACGTCGAAACCCAGACCCACAGCAGCTGGGCGTTGAACAGCCGCGGCAGCAGCACCTCGTCGTCGTCCAGCTCCGGCCAGACCTCGGCGATCTCCGAGCGCCAGGTGGACAACATGCTCTCGGCGAGGTTGTCCGGCAGCGCGTACGAGCACCACGACGACGGGAACGGGTACTGCAGGTACGCCGCGTCCATCGCGACGTCGCGCACGCAGCCCCACTCGAAGTCCAGGAACCGCACCCCGCTGCTGCCGGTCACCAGGCTGTTGTCCGGGCAGATGTCCGACGGGCTGAACGCCCGGTACCGGCTCGACTGCAGCAGCTCGGTCGCGGTGGTGAGCCGCTCGACCATGACCGGCGGGGTGTCCACGCCCAGGACCTGGGTGAGCAGCTCCGGCAGCTCCGACACCGAGCGCACGATGTCGTCGGCCACCGGGTCGGTCCACGACTTGGCGCCCAACCGCCGCATCAGCGCGTCGAAGTCCTCCTCGCAGCCGGCGGTGGTGCTGTGCAGCCGCCCGAGCGCCCGCGCCCAGGCCAGCAGCGCTGTCTCGGCGACCCGGGAGTCGTCGGCGAAGAGCACGTCCGCCAGCGTGGAACCGCGCCCGAGGTCCTCGAGCACCAGCAGGCGCTCGGCCGCGTCGTGCGCGATGAGCTCGGGGCCGACGCGCGCCTCCGGCGGCAGCGCCGTGGTGAGCTGGCAGCTCGCCGCTTCGTGCGCGAACGGGTCCGAACGGGCTTCCGCCGGGCACTCGCCGTAGTGCTTGACCACGACGGTCCTGGGCAGCTCGAAGGGCGACTCGGCGATCCGCACCCGCATGACTACCGAGCGGTCGCTACCACCGAGGTCCTCGGCATCGGCAAGTCGCACCGGAGCTCCGGTCCGCTTGCTCAGCACAGCTTCCGCGGTCCCGACGGTGTCTGTCGCCTCGGTGCTGACCGGGACGCGAACCTCCGGGGGGCCGGTGGTGATCTCCACGCTCATCGTCTCCAGACACTACCCCCACAACATGAACCTGAGCGGCCATAACCGGTCAAGTGACGCACAACCGGTTAGCGCCCGTAATCGCAGCGTGTTCGCCGGTAGGCAGTCGTCCACCACCTCCGCGACGGCACGCTCGACCCCGCGCGCACTCCCCCCTCGACGTGGACGGAACGACTCGGCGTTCGCGTTGCACAGCGGCGAGGATTTCGCCGCGGCCCGTCCCTACAGCATTTCCCTGGTGGGCATCTGGTCACCCACCCCCACCCGCCGAGCCCGGAGCAGGAGGACCGCCGACGCCGCCACGACGATCCCCGCCAGGTTGACCGCGAGCTGGGCGATCGAGCTGGCGCACTGCGCCCAGTCGCCGAGCGTCGCCGCCACCACCGCGTAACCGGCCGCGGGCACCGTGGTGACCGAGATGAACACCCCGACCAGGGCCGCGGATTTCGCCGAGGTCAGCGACAACATCCCGGCCGCCCCGGCCAGCAGCGACACGACGAGCGACGACCAACCGACCTGGTAGATGAACGAAACCTCGCTCACCGCCGGCAGCGCAACGCGGTCGATCAGACCGATCCACTCGCCGCCGAACGCGGCGACAGCGGTGATCAGCATGGCGACCGGGAAACCGACGGCCAGCGCCAACGAGGCCCGCCGCACCAGCAGCCACCGCCGCGACACCAAGCCGACCGCGATGGCGGCCAGCGGCCCGAACTCGGGCCCGACCACCATCGCGCCGACGATCGTCACCGGGGAATCGGTCACCACGCCGACCGCCGCGAGCACGCAGGCGATGGACAGGAACGCGAGGAAGGTGCCGGAGAGCCGGCACTCCTCGCCGGTGCGGGCGATCAGCTCGTCCCACACCACCGCGTCGTCCCCGTCACCGGGGGCCGACTCCTCGGCCTGCTCGGCGCGTTCGGACAGCGTGGTGCCCGCATCGGTGATGGTCACCGCGCCGACCTGGGCGAGTTCCGACGCCCGGATCGCGGCCAGCACTTCGTCGGCGGCCTCGCGCGCCAGGTCGACCTCGATGAGGTCGCCCGCCGGCTCCAGCGCGCCACCGCGCACCAGCACGACATGAGCCGCACCTGGGTGCGACCGGACCGCGGCCAGCACCCGTTCGGTGTGCTCGGCCGGACAGATCACCCGCAGGTGCAGCACGTCGCGACTCCGGTCAGCCCTGCTTCTCCACCACGCCGGGCGGGAACACCGAGATGCTCTCCTCGCCGACCTTCGCGGCCGGCTTGGCGTCGATACCGGCTTCCTTGCGCTGCTCGATGGTGATCGGGGACGGCGCCGAGGTCAGCGGGTCGAACCCGCCGCCGCTCTTCGGGAAGGCGATGACGTCGCGCAGCGAGGAGGCACCGGCCAGCAGCATGCAGATCCGGTCCCAGCCGAAGGCGATGCCGCCGTGCGGCGGCGGGCCGAACTTGAACGCCTCGAGCAGGAAGCCGAACTTGTCCTGCGCCTGCTCCTGGGAGATGCCCAGCAGCTCGAACACCCGCTCCTGCACGTCCGAGCGGTGGATACGGATCGACCCGCCACCGATCTCGTTTCCGTTGCAGACGATGTCGTAGGCCCAGGCCAGCGCGTTGGCCGGGTCCTCCTCGAAGTTGTCCACCCAGTCGGCGTTCGGCGAGGTGAACGGGTGGTGCACCGCGGTCCAGCGGCCGCTGCCGACGGCCACGTCGTCGGTCTCGTCGATCGGCTCGAACATCGGGGCGTCGACGACCCACACGAACGCCCAGGCGTCGTGGTCGATCAGGCCGCAGCGCTCACCGATCTCCAGCCGGGCCGCGCCGAGCAGGCCGCGAGCCGCCGAACGCGGACCCGCCGCGAAGAACACGCAGTCGCCGGGGTTGGCGCCGACGGCCTTGGCCAGGCCTTCCCGCTCCGCGTCGGAGAGGTTCTTGGCGACCGGGCCGGACAGCGTGCCGTCCTCACCGACCAGGACGTAGGCCAGGCCCTTGTGCCCGCGCTGCTTGGCCCACTCCTGCCAGGCGTCGAGCTGGCGCCGCGGCTGGCTCGCGCCGCCCGGCATCACCACGGCACCGACGTACGGGGCCTTGAACACCCGGAACGGGGTGTCCTTGAAGTACTCGGTCATCTCGGTGAGCTCGAGGCCGAAGCGCAGGTCCGGCTTGTCCGTGCCGTACTTGGCCATCGCCTCGGCGTAGGTCATCCGGGGGATCGGGCGCGGGATCTCGTGGTCGGCCAGCTTGCCCCACAGCGCCGCCAGGATCGACTCGCCCAGCTCGATGACGTCGTCCTGGTCGACGAAGCTCATCTCGATGTCGAGCTGGGTGAACTCCGGCTGCCGGTCGGCGCGGAAGTCCTCGTCGCGGTAGCAGCGCGCGATCTGGTAGTAGCGCTCGAGGCCGCCGACCATCAGCAGCTGCTTGAACAGCTGCGGCGACTGCGGCAGCGCGTACCAGTTGCCGGGCTGCAGCCGCGCCGGGATCAGGAAGTCCCGCGCGCCTTCCGGCGTCGAGCGGGTCATGGTGGGCGTCTCGACCTCGACGAAGTCGCGGTCGTGCAGGACGTCGCGCGCGATGCGGTTGATCTCGCTGCGCATCCGCATGGCCTTGGCCGGCTCGGCGCGGCGCAGGTCCAGGTAGCGGTGCTTGAGCCGGACCTCCTCGCCGACCTCCAGGTGCTCGTCCAGCGGGAACGGCAGCGGCGCGGACTCCGAGAGCACCACCAGCTCGGTGGCGGTCACCTCGATCTCACCGGTGGGGATCTCCGGGTTCTCGTTGCCCTCCGGGCGCCGGATCACCTCGCCGGTGACCTGGATGCAGAACTCGGAGCGCAGCCGGTGGGCGCGCTCGGCCATCTCGCCCTCGCGGAAGACGACCTGGGCGACGCCCGAAGCGTCGCGCAGATCGATGAAGATGACCCCGCCGTGATCGCGACGGCGCGCCACCCACCCGGCGAGGGTGACGGTCTGCCCGGCATGACCGGCGCGCAGCGATCCGGTCTCGTGCGTGCGCATCACGGGTACTGAGCTCCTTCTTCCGCTGTTGCCAGCGTTTCGACGGCATTTGCTTCGCTGTCGCCAGCACCGCCGGGGCCGCACCAGATGCGGGCTCAACAGGCATGACGCAGGACTTCAAGGCTAGCCAACGAGGGCTGGCGCACGCCCGGCAGGTGCCGCGCGTCGATCCGCCGCCGCGCAGCGTCACCAACCGCGCTGGGCACGGACACCGGTCGCGCGGCGCGCTGGCCCGGATCACCGCGGCGAAGTTCGCCCCGTTGGTCCGTTCACCGCAGCGGCACCAAATGGTCGATACCAATTTTGGGTCGGGTGCGCCACAATTCACCTGATTCGAAGATCGATCGACGATGAGGCAACGGCTTTGTCCGGCACCGCAACGCGCACCAGGAGTTGAATACCACCTTAAGCCAGCCCTGTTCCGACTTTAGTTGGAGACACCTACCGGAACTCGGTCGTTGCGTATGGCAGATCCACTCATTAGCGTAAGTTCGGATTCGGCGGACACGAGGAGTAACGATGATCGGCCCGAAAACAGAGGCCCGCCCGACCGCGCAACCGCCCGTCCGGAACGCGCAACACGGGACGAACGCGCTGTCGGCCGAACTCGCTGAACTGCTGCGCACCGGACCGTTCGAGGCGGCCCTGCGCACCGCGATCCGAGCCAGCAGGTTGAGCCTGGAGCGCATCCAGCACCGGCTGCGCGCCCGCGGCACCCCGGTCAGCATCACCGCGCTGAGCTACTGGCAGTCCGGTCGCCGACGCCCGGAGCGCCCGGACTCCCTGCTCGCGCTGCAGCAGCTCGAACAGGTCCTGGGCGTGCCGGAGAACGCGCTGTCCGCGCTGCTCGGCCCGCCGCGCCCCCGCGGCCGCACCCGGCAGGCGCCGGCCGAGGCGCCGCCGCTGAGCTCCCTGTGGTCGGAGAACGAATCGGCCGCCGAGCTGCTCACCAAGATCGACACCAGCCACGACAGCAAGCTCGCCCGCCTCAGCCACCACGACGTGGTGCACGTCGACCAGCGCGGTGAGCTGCGCAAGATCCGCACCCGCAAGCTGGTCCGGGCCGAGACCAACGGCGTGGACCGCTGGGTGATCATGTTCGACGGGGCCTCGTCCGGCGAGAACCCGCCGATCATCCGGCCCATCCGGTCCTGCCGGCTCGGCCAGGTGCTCACCGATCACGCCCGCGACCTGGTGGTCGCCGAGCTGCTGTTCGACCGCGCGCTGGCCCGCGGCGAGACGATGCTGCTCGAGTACGAGATCATCGACCCGCCGACCGGCCCGAACGAGGTCGAGCACAGCTTCTGCCGGCTGTTCCGGCTCCCGGTGCGGCAGTACGTGGCCGAGCTGCAGTTCGACCCGGCGCACCCGCCGACCCGCTGCGAGAGCTACGTGGGCGACTCCACCACGCAGGAGGTGGAGCCCCCGAAGCCGCTCACCGTGGACCGGTTCGGGCGCACCCACGCGGTGGCGCTGGACTTCGGGATGGGCGTCTTCGGCGTCCGCTGGCAGCCCGAGGAGCAGCTGGGCACCAGTTCGTCCTCCCGCACGACCACCCGGTGAGGCGAGCCGGATAATCGGCCGGGCACGCACCGTAACCGGTTATCCGGCCGCTTCCGAACATCGGTTGAATCTGGCACGAGGTCCCGGAATTTTTAACGCCCGGGAAACAGTCGGCCGATTTCCGAAACGGACCAGCAATCATCTTCGGCAGCATTGCCGAACTCCAATCGAAAACGATATGCATCTGCATTACCCGGTCGATCCCACCCGCGGCGCAGCCCCTCGGCGCGTCACAGCAGGCTGAGCTGCCGCACCTCCTCCACCTCGGCATCCGTTCGCGCGGCACCGGCGACTTCCCGGAACCGCGGCACCTGCGGCGGCCGGACGCCGTGGCGCTGCTTGGCCTCGGCTACCCGCGCCAGCACGTCCCGCTGATAGGACTTCGGCAGGTACGACCCGTTGCGGTACAGCCGGGAGTACATCGGCACCAGCTCGGGGTGCTCCCGCTGCAACCAGCCCCGGAACCACTCCCTCGCTCCCGGCCGCAGGTGCAGCAGCAGGGGCGTGATGCTCGAAGCCCCCGCCGCGACCAGCTCCCGCACCGCGGCATCGATCTGCTCCGGACCGTCGCTGAGCCCGGGCAGGATCGGCGCCATCAGCACCGAGCAGCCGATCCCGGCATCGGCGAACCGACGCACCACGTCCAACCGACGACGCGGCGAAGGCGCACCCGGCTCGACGGCACGCCAGAGCCCCTCGTCGATCGAACCGACCGAAACCGCCACCGACACCGGCGCCACTTCAGCTGCCTGCACGATCAGGTCGAGATCGCGCAGGATCAACGTCCCCTTGGTGAGGATCGAGAACGGGTTGGCCCGGTCCCGGAGCGCGGAGATGATCTCCCGCATCAACCGGTACCGCCCCTCGGCGCGCTGGTACGGATCGGTGTTGGTCCCCATCGCGATCGCCTCACCGGTCCAGCGCGGGCCCGCCAGCTCCTTGCGCAGCAGCGCCCCGGCGTTGACCTTCACGACGATCTTGCTGTCGAAGTCGTGCCCCGCATCCAGGTCCAAGTACGTGTGAGTACGCCGCGCGAAGCAGTACCGGCAGGCGTGCCCGCATCCCCGGTACGGGTTGACCGTCCAGCCGAACGGCACGGCGGACTCCCCCGGAACCCGGTTGATGATCGACTTCGCCTGCACCTCGATCGCGTAAGCGTCCTCGGTCCCCGCCTCGATCGGCACCGGCTCAGGCAGCCGCAGCCCGGCCCGACCGCTCCCGCGCTCAGCAGGCTCCGGCAGGCCGAGCGGCAATGCGGGGTCCTCCCCCGACCCAACTCGCTGACGTTCCCATCGCATGGTTCAATTCGAACACAGTTTCGACATCATGTCGACTCGGTTCACCCCACCGTGCAGGGTCAGCCGAGTTCCTCGGCCAGCGCGACGAGGATGCCCCCAGGTCCGCGCACGTAGCAGAGCCGATAGCTGTCCTCGTACTGCTCCAGCTCGCCCACGAGCTCGGCGCCGTGGGCGCGCAGCCGGGCGATGACGCCCTCGATGTCCTCGACGGCGAACATGATGCGACGAATCCCGAGGGTGTTGACCGGCGCGTTCGGCTCAGCGGTGGTGGCCGGCGGCGTGTGGAACTTCGTCAGCTCGAGTCGTCCGTGGCCGTCCGGGGTCCGCACCACGGCCAAGTCGGCCTGGACGCCGTCGAGCCCGACGAGGCGGTCCACTCCTGGCCCGCCGACCGATGCCTCGCCCTCGAGCTCCAGGCCGAGCTCGAGGAAGAACGCGATGGCAGCCGGGAGGTCGTCGACCACGATGCCGACGTTGTCCATCCGCTGGATCGCCATGATTACCTCCGATGTCGCGCGGCCCCGTGGCCGCTCGTGCCCCTGGGACGAAGCCGTTGCCGCGTTCTCGACATCCGCGGCCGGAAGAATCTTCACCCCGAATGCATGCGGTCGCGCAGCCGCGCAACGGTTTTGGAACCACCGGTTTCGTCTTGGGCCTGGTCGGCCTGATCTTCTCCTTCATCCCGATCATCGGCGTGATCGCCTGGCCGCTGGTGATCCTGGGACTGATCTTCGGCATCCTCGGTTTCAACCGCGCGCGCAAGGGGGTTGCGACCAACAGCGGTTTGGCGATCACCGGCATCGTCCTGTCGGCGATCGGCTTGGTGGTGTGCATCGTCTGGGCCGCGGCGTTCGGCAAGGCCGCCGACGACATCAACCGGAACATGCAGCAGCTCGAGCAGGGGAAACCCGCAGCACCGCCGATCGGCGAGGCTCCGGCCGACAACTCCTCGGCGCAGCCCCGCACGGTGGTTTACGAGGTGACCGGCTCCGGCAAGGCGCTCAACATCACCTACACCACCGACGGCATGACGTCCGTGGAACAGCAGCAGGATGCCGCGCTGCCGTTCACGAAGGAGATCAGCCTTCCGCCCGAGGCGTTCCAGATGTTCTCGGTGTCCGCCCAGAACGCTGGGAACGGCACGATCTCCTGCAAGATCACCGTCGACGGCAAGGTGCTCAAAGAAGCTTCGAGCAACGGCCAGTACAGCGTCGTGATGTGCAACGGCGACGTCAAGAACTGGTGATTCCGCCTGACGTGAATGCGTTCCCGCACTGGAGATCGGTGCGGGGGCGCGTTCGCCGTCTCCCGACGTCAGTAGTCTCCGCTCATGGCTGCTGATGTTCCGACGATTCTCGCCACCTCTGGAGGCGTCCGGGCTTCCGCGCGGCTGCGCTGGGAAGTCGGCCCGTTGACGAGGTATGCGGTCGACCTCGCCGGCGTTGCCGACCGGGCTCCGCGGGTGTGCTTCCTCGCGACCGCTTGCGGGGACGACGAACGGCTGATCGCGACCTTCTACGACAACGCATGGCGCGAGGGGTGGGGCGGCAGCCACATCTCGCTGTTCCCGATGCCGAACATCAGCGATCTGCGCGAACACCTGCTCGCGCAGGACGTCGTGTGGGTTTGGGGCGGCAGCGTCGCCGGGCTGCTGGCCATGTGGCGCCTGCACGGGCTCGACGCCGCCCTCCGCGAAGCGTGGCAGGCGGGCGTGGTCCTGACCGGTGTTTCCGCCGGTTCGATCTGCTGGCACACCGGCGGCACCACCGACTCGTTCGGACCCGCTCTCCAGCCGGTGACCAACGGCCTCGGCATGCTGCCGTGGTCCAACGGCGTCCACTACGACAGCGAGCCCGAACGCCGACCGCTCTTCCAGTCCCTCATCGCGGACGGCACCCTCCCCGCCGGGTACGCGACCGACGACGGCGTCGGCTTGCTCTACCGCGGAACCGAGATGGTCGAAGCGCTCGCGGAGAAGAAGAAGGCCGGCGCCTACCGGGTGGAACGCGGCCCCGACGGCACCGCCGTCGAAACCCGGCTGGACGTCCGCAAGATCTGACGAATGCACGGCTTCCTCCGACCGAGAGCTCGGACGCAGCGGGGGCACGGGCGCCCCGTGCGGGCGACACCGTTTAGGTGGTCCGCATAATTGCCCGGTGACCGAGCGCCCTCCTGCTGCTGAGCCGCCCCCTCCCGGTGGCGACCACCGCGCCCGCCACCGCCGCCCGAACAGCCCGGAACGGCGTCCGAGCGCCCCGCCGCCCGCCACTGGGCACGGCCACGGTCACGGGCATGGCCACGGACCGGCCGAGCCGGCGTCGAAGCAGGTCAAGCGCGTGCTGGCGATCGCACTGGTGCCCTTCGCGCTGGCCGCGGTCGTCGGCGTGCTGCTGCTCTACCCCTTCGGGCACGAAGAGCGCAGCGGTGCCGATCTCGGGTTCGGGCAGCATCCGGTGAACGGCGAGGTCGTCTCCGCCGTTTCAGGTCCGTGCACCGAGGACGCGCCGGGGCAGGGCGGGTGCGTGATCCTCGACGTGCGGATGCAGGACGGGCCGCGGCCCGGGGAGAGCATCAAGCAGGTCGTCCCCACCGACCCCGGCAGCCCGCGGTTCGCCGTCGGTGACGCCGTCGTGCTCAGCTATTCCGGAGCCAACGCCCAGGACCCGAGCTCCTACCAGGTCGTCGACTTCCAGCGCGGCACTCCGCTGCTGGTTCTGGCTCTGGTGTTCGCAGCGGCGGTGCTGGTGCTCGGCCGGTGGCAGGGGTTCGCCGCGCTGATCGCGCTCGGGTTGAGCTTCGTGGTGCTGATCGGGTTCGTGCTGCCCGCCGTGCTGGCCGGGGAGGATCCGCTGCTGGTGGCGGTCGTCGGAGCCGGGCTGATCATGTTCATCGCCCTCTACCTCACGCACGGCTTCTCCGCGCGGACCTCCACCGCCGTGCTCGGCACCATGCTGAGCCTGGCGCTGATCGGCGTGCTCAGCTCGGTGTTCGCGGCGGCCACCAGCCTGACCGGACTGGACGAGGACACCTCGAGCCTGATGGGTCTGCTCGGCACGCCGATCGATGCGCGCGGACTGCTGCTGGCCGGGGTCGTGATCGGCGCGCTGGGCGTGCTCGACGACGTCACGGTGACCCAGACCAGCGCGGTGTGGGAGCTGCGCAAGGCCAACCCGTCGCTGACCTGGCGGGAGCTGTACTCCTCCGGTCTGCAGATCGGCCGCGACCACGTCTCCTCCGCGGTGAACACGCTGGTCCTGGCCTACGCAGGCGCCGCATTGCCGATGCTGATCGCCTACACGCTCTCCGGGCGGAGCTTCGGCGAGATCGTCAGCTCCCAAGCCGTGGCGCAGGAAGTCGTGCGGACCCTGGTGGGCAGCATCGGCCTGGTCGCGGCGGTGCCGATCACCACGGCGATCGCCGCCGCGGTGGCCGTCCGGGAACCGGCGGGAACAGCACCGCGGAAATCAGTGGCGGACCGGGTCGGGAAGGCGGCGGCCACCAGCGCCGGATCAGCGACCGTGCGCAGGCGACCGCCGAACCGCCCCGGCGACTCCACCGCAACCCGCCGCTGAGTCAGCGCCCCAGTTCCGCGACGAACTTCGACACCGCGTCGGAGTTGAGGCGCTGCGCCATGCGACCCGGCGGTGCCGCCGAGGCCAGCACGTACAGCGGGCGCTGCGGCGCCGCGTCCCCGCGGGCCTCCGAGCGCAACTGCTCGACGATCAGCTGCGAGAGCACCAGGGCCCTGGTGTCCGCGTTGCTGGCGAGCGTGTCCGCCAGCTTCCGCAGCGCGTAAATCCCCAGCTCGCGGCCGCCGGTGCCGGCGTACATGGCCAGCGAGACGCTGATCGCCCTGCCCTTGGGCGGCCCGGCGACCAGCAGGTTCACCGTGCGCGCCCCGCGCAGGTCGGTGATGAACAGCTCGAGCCGGTCGGCCTCGCGCACCGAGACCACGCGAGTGCCCAGCGCGCGGGCGATCACCTGGCCGTCGCGCAGCGTCAGGGTCTTGCGCGACTCGGTGAGGGCCAGCAGCAGCAACGGGATCCCCACGATCGCCGCCGCGATCGCGAACCCCTCGACACCCGCGAACAGGCCCACGACACCGCCGAACGCGGCCGCCACGAGGACGGCCGCGATCGTGGTGTTGCGCGCTCGGGTCCGGACCGTCTTGCGGTCCAGGAGGTCGAGCGAGATCGCCTCGGCGTCACCCACCGAACGGCTCCGCCACAGCGGCGCGCACGTCGTCGACCAGGCTCTCCAGCGCCACCGCGCGCTGCTCACCGCTGGCCAGCTCCTTGAGCTGCGCGGTCCCGGCTTCGAGGTCGCGCTCGCCCAGCACCAGCGCGAACCGCGCACCGGAGCGGTCAGCGGCCTTCATCGCGCCCTTGAGGCCCTTGCCGCCGTACGCGACGTCGACGCGCACCCCGGCGGCCCGCAGGCCACCCGCCGCCGCGACGAGCCGGCGCTTGGCGGTCTCGCCCATCGGCACGCAGTAGACGTCGCAGCGCGCCGGGTCGCCCACGGTGAGGCCCTCCGCCTGGCAGGCCAGCAGGGTGCGGTCCACGCCGAGGCCGAAGCCGACACCGGAGAGCTCCTGGCCGCCGAGCTCGGCCATCAGACCGTCGTAGCGGCCACCGCCACCGATGCCGGACTGCGCGCCGAGCCCGTCGTGCACGAACTCGAAGGTCGTCTTCGTGTAGTAGTCCAGGCCGCGCACCAGGCGCGGGTTCTCCACGAACTGCACGCCCAGGTCGATCAGGTGCGCCTTGACCTGCTCGTAGTGCTCCTTGGACTCCGCCGAGAGGTGGTCGACCATCAGCGGCGCGTCGGCGACCATCTCGCGCACCTCGGGGCGCTTGTCGTCGAGCACCCGCAGCGGGTTGAGCTCCGCGCGGCGGCGGGTCTCCTCGTCCAACGGCAGGCCGCTCAGGAACTCCTGCAGCTTGGCGCGGTAGGCCGGGCGGCACGAGTTGTCGCCGAGCGAGGTGATCTCGATGCGGTGCCCGGTCAGGCCCAGCCGGCGGTAGCCCTCGTCGGCGATCGCGATGACCTCGGCGTCCAGCGCCGGGTCGTCGATGCCGATCGCCTCGACGCCGAGCTGCTGCAGCTGCCGGTAGCGACCGGCCTGCGGGCGCTCGTAGCGGAAGAACGCGCCGCTGTAGTACAGCTTCACCGGCAGCTGGCCGCGGTCCAGGCCGTGCTCGATGACCGACCTGGTCACGCCCGCGGTGCCCTCCGGCCGCAGCGTCACGGACCGGCCGCCGCGGTCGGCGAAGGTGTACATCTCCTTGGTCACGACGTCGGTGGACTCCCCGACGCCGCGGGCGAACAGCGAGGTCTCCTCGAACAGCGGCAGCTCGATGTAGCCGTAGCCCGCGCGGCGGGCGGCGTCGGCCAGGGTGTCGCGGACCGCCAGGAAGCCGGCCGACTCCGGCGGGTAGTACTCCGGGATGCCCTTGGGTGCGTTGAACGTGGTCATGGGTGGTGGTTCAGTCCTCGTCAGGAGATGGCGTCGGAGGCGGGCAGGCCCTGCAGGAACGGGTTGCCCGCGCGTTCGCGCCCGATGGTGGTGGTCGGTCCGTGGCCCGGCAGCACGACGACGTCGTCGTCCAGCGGCAGGATTTCGGTGCTCAGCGACTCGAGCATCCGGTCGTGGTCGCCGCCGGGCAGATCGGTGCGTCCGATGGCGCCGGCGAAGAGGGTGTCGCCGGACAGCAGCAGCCGTCCTCCCTCCTCGGCCTCGACGCCGAACAGCACCGACCCGCCGGTATGGCCCGGGGTGTGCGTGACGTCGAAGCGCATCCCGGCCAGCTCCAGCACGTCGCCGTGGGCGATCTCGCGGACGTCGGCGGGCGCGTCCACCACCAGGCCGTCGCCGAACAGCTGCCGCCCGGCCGGGCCGAGCGCGGCACCGGGGTCGGCGAGCATGAACCGGTCGTCCGGGTGGATGTGCGCCGGGATGTCGTGCTCGGCGCAGATCTCACCAGCGGAGAGCACGTGGTCGAAGTGCCCGTGGGTGAGCAGCACCGCTGCCGGGGTGAGCCGGCGCTCGGCCAGCTGTGCGCGCAGCGGCTCCGCGGCGTCCTGCCCCGGGTCGACCACGACGCAGGGTTCGCCCTCCCCGCGCGCGAGGACGTAGCAGTTCGCCTGCAGCGGCCCAACCGGGAATCCGAGGACAAGCACGAAGAGCGACCTTTCGTTGCAGCGACACCCGATGGCGCGGGTCGGCTGACCCCAGATTATCGTCCCGCCCGCACGCACCTCCGCGTGGCGCTGCACGCTCTCGAAACCTGTCTGCGTCGCGGCGCTAGCAGCGGAACCTCAGCGGTGCAAGCGCCGAGGGCTGGCCATGCGCCTGACGGCGCAGCAAGGCAGAAGATCAAGCGCGAGGATCGAAGGCAGACTCTCAGGAAGCGCTGCGGGGTCACCCCATAAACTCCCCGAACAACATCAGGTTCACCGATTCCGGGGAGGGAGCAGGTGCCCAGCAACGAGCAGCGTCGCCAGGCGGCCAAGCGGAAGCTCGAGCGCCAGATGGAGCGCCGGGCGGAGCAGGCCAAGCGACGCCGGGTGATCACCATCGGCTCGACGATCGTCGTGGTCATCGCGGTCGTGGCCGGTGTCTTCTACTTCACCCGCACCGGTGGTGAAGACGCCGCGCAGCAGCAGCCGACCCCGCAGGCTCAGCCCGAGATCCAGATCCCCACCGAGCTCGCGCCGCCGCCGAAGCGGCCGACGCCGCTCGCGGACCAGGTCTCCTGCCAGTACCGCCCGGACGGCAAGGGCCCGAGCAAGCCGGTGCAGCCGCCGGCCAACGGCGAGGTGTCCTCGAAGGGCACCGTGCAGGCCACCATCAACACCAGCCAGGGCGCGATCCCGCTGACCCTGGACCGGTCGCTGGCGCCGTGCACCGTGAACAGCTTCATCAGCCTGGCCAAGCAGGGCTTCTACGACCAGACCTCGTGCCACCGGATCGGCACCAGCGGCCTGCAGATGCTGCAGTGCGGCGACCCGACCGGCTCCGGCAGCGGCGGCCCGGGCTACGCCTTCGACGACGAGACCTTCCCCGAGCTGCAGTACGGCCGCGGTTACCTGGCGATGGCCAACGCCGGGCCGAACACCAACGGCAGCCAGTTCTTCATGGTCTTCGGCGAAGCACCGCTGTCCCCGGACTACACCGTGTTCGGCACGATCTCCGAAGACGGCCTGAAGGTCATCGACGACGTCGCTCGCGCCGGTGACGACGGGGCGTACGAGCCGTCGCCGGGCGGCGGCAAGCCGAACAAGCCGGTCGTCTTCGAGAAGGTCGACGTCCAGGCCTGATCAACGGCGCCGAGAAGGGGCGTCGCCCACGGGCGGCGCCCCTTTCGCACGCCCCAGGCCGGGGCAAGACGCAAAATTCAATGGAAATCGGATGTCCAATTTCCATTGAAATCGCACAACTCCCCCCGCGCTCGGGCGTGTCGGGGGTGCTGCGGGACCACAGTTTCAATTGAAACTGCGGATCCCAGGCACGGCGGATCACAGTTTCAATTGAAACTGCAGTTCAGCGCACGATCGGGGGTCCGTCAGGTGGCGGAGGTGACTCGGTAGACGTCGTAGACGCCTTCGATGTTCCGGACCGCCTTGAGGACGTGGCCCAGGTGCTTGGGGTCGCCCATCTCGAAGGAGAAGCGGCTGACCGCCACCCGGTCGTTCGAGGTGGTCACCGACGCCGACAGGATGTTCACCCGCTCGTCGGCCAGCACCTTGGTGACGTCGGAGAGCAGGCGGTGCCGGTCCAGGGCCTCCACCTGGATCGCCACCAGGAACACCGAGGACGCCGACGGCGCCCAGTACACGTCGACCAGCCGCTCGGGCGTGCTGCGCAGGTCGTCGGCGTTGGTGCAGTCCGTGCGGTGCACGCTGACCCAGCCGCCGCGGGTCACGAAGCCGAGGATCTCGTCGCCGGGCACCGGCGTGCAGCAGCGCGCCAGCTTCGCCCACACGTCACCGGCGTCCTTGACCACCACACCGGAGTCACCGCTGCTGCGGCGCTTGCCGCGCAGCGTCGACGGCGTCGACTTCTCCGCGATCTCGTCGGCTGCCTGCTCCTCGCCGCCGATGAAGACCACCAGCCGCTGCACCAGGTGCTGCGCGGAGAGCTGCTTCTCCCCCACCGCCGCGTACAGCGCGGTGACGTCGACGTAGTGCAGTTCGCGGGCCACCGCGCCGAGGGTTTCGGCGGAGACCAGGCGCTGCACCGGCAGGCCGAGGCGGCGGATCTCCTTGGCGATCAGCTCCTTGCCGGACTCGATCGCCTCCTCGCGGCGCTCCTTGGCGAACCACTGCTTGATCTTGGCCTTCGCCCGCGGCGAGGCCACGAACGACAGCCAGTCCCGGCTCGGCCCCGAGCCCTCCGCCTTGGAGGTGAAGATCTCGACGACCTCGCCGTTCTCCAGCTTGCGCTCCAGGGCCACCAGCCGGCCGTTGACGCGCGCACCGATGCAGCGGTGGCCGACCTCGGTGTGCACCGCGTAGGCGAAGTCCACCGGCGTCGACCCCGAGGGCAGCGTGATCACATCGCCCTTCGGGGTGAAGACGAAGATCTCCCTGGTCGCCAGGTCGTAGCGCAGCGACTCCAGGAACTCGCCCGGGTCCGCGGCCTCCCGCTGCCAGTCGAGCAGCTGGCGCATCCACGCCATCTCGTCGACCTCGACGGCCGACTGCCCGCCGCTGCCGTTGCGGCCCTTGGTCTCCTTGTACCGCCAGTGCGCCGCGATGCCGTACTCGGCGGTGCGGTGCATCTCGTGGGTGCGGATCTGCACCTCCAGCGGCTTGCCCTCCGGGCCGATCACCGTGGTGTGCAGGGACTGGTACACGCCGAAGCGGGGCTGGGCGATGTAGTCCTTGAACCGGCCGGGCATCGGCTGCCACAGCGCGTGCACCACGCCCATCGCCGCGTAGCAGTCGCGGACCTCGTCGACCAGTATCCGCACGCCCACCAGGTCGTGGATGTCGTCGAAGTCGCGGCCCCGCACGATCATCTTCTGGTGGATCGAGTAGTAGTGCTTGGGGCGGCCTTCGACCTTCGCGGCCAGCCGGGCGGTGTCGAGCTGGTGGGACAGCTCGTCGATCACGGTGCGCAGGTAGGTGTCGCGGGACGGGGCGCGGTTGGCGACCAGGCGCACGATCTCGTCGTACTTCTTCGGCTGCAAGATGGCGAAGGCCAGGTCCTCCAGCTCCCACTTGATGGTGGCCATGCCCAGCCGGTGCGCCAGCGGGGCCAGCACCTCGAGGGTCTCGCGGGCCTTGCGGGCCTGCTTCTCCGGCGGCAGGAACCGCATGGTGCGCATGTTGTGCAGCCGGTCGGCCAGCTTGATCACCAGCACCCGCGGGTCGCGGGCCATCGCGATGATCATCTTGCGGATGGTCTCGGCCTCCGCCGCCGCGCCGAGCTTGACCTTGTCCAGCTTGGTGACGCCGTCGACCAGGTGCGAGACCTCTTCGCCGAAGTCGGCGGCGAGCTTGTCCAGGGAGTAGTCGGTGTCCTCGACGGTGTCGTGCAGCAGGCCCGCCACCAGCGTGGTGGTGTCCATGCCCAGCTCGGCGAGGATGGTGGCGACCGCGAGCGGATGGGTGATGTAGGGGTCGCCGGATTTTCGCTTCTGGGTGCGGTGCTTGGCCTCGGCCACGTCGTAAGCCCGCTGCAGCAGTCCCAGGTCGGCCTGCGGGTGCAGCTCGCGGTGCACCGTCGCCAGCGGTTCGAGGACCTGCTTGACCGGGGCGGCTCGCTGCGCGGTGATCTTCCTGGCCAGCCTGGCTCGGACCCGGCGGGTCGCCGACGCCGGTCGCGGCTCGGCAACCGGGTCGGTCGCCGACGCAGGAGATTCGACGTGTTGGCTCACCGCACGCTCCCGGGATCAGATGTTGCATTCCCAGGTCCGGGGACCCGGACACTGAGAATAACGCCAACCGGGCGACGGGCCTTCCCTGGTGCGGTTGTGATACGCCCAGCGGTCACCTGGCGCAGCCGATCGACGCCCCCGACTTCACCCGGACCGATCATCAACAGCGAAGTCCGCCAGATCCTCGTCCGCGATGTGCCTGGTATCAGGCTTGGAGGAGAGCTCTGACTTCCTCGCCCATGATCTTGTCCCGGCCTTCCAGCGCGGTGAGCTCGAGGACCACCGCCGCTGCCGCGACCTCAGCACCGGCCTGCCGCACC